>NZ_JAHOCB010000040.1:0-29633 GCF_019125875.1 Erysipelatoclostridium sp. MSK.23.31
AAATATAAGAAAACTGGAGCAGGATATATTTCCCCTCCAGTTTTAGTATAGAGCCCGTTCCACCAACATCCATTGCTAAATAATATTTCATCTTTTTATCCCTCTTTTCAATATTTTAATTATATCACATCTATATCTTTCTTCGAAATATAAATAATGTAAATTTATTCTAATAATTTTAATTACGCAGCTATAAAATAGAAGTTTATCAAACCAAAAAGAACACTTAGCAAATTTAATTTGCTAAGTGTTTACTATTTTTTATCAACAATCTGCTGATTTAGCATTGCGACAAAATCATCAAATGGAACAGTAATTTGTTTTTGCTCTCCATGTTTACGATATGTAACAGTTTTTTCATCACGTTCATTATTACCTAATACTAATAAATAAGGTACCTTTTCCATTTGTCCCTCACGAATTCGATAACCCAATTTTTCTTCACGAGCATCCAGTTCAACTTTAAAGCCTTTATCCTTTAATAACTCAGTTACTTCTTTAGCATAGTCTAAATGATACTCATTATTAACCGGCAATACTTTAACTTGAACAGGTGCCAACCATAATGGGAACACACCAGCAAAATGCTCAATTAAAATTCCAATAAATCTTTCAATCGATCCAAAGATAACACGATGCAGCATAACTGGACGAACTTTTTCACCTTTATCATCAATATAAGTAATATCGAATCTCTCTGGTAAATTCATGTCTAATTGAATTGTTCCGCATTGCCAAACTCTCCCTAATGAATCTTTAACATGGAAATCGAGTTTTGGTCCATAGAAAGCACCATCTCCAGGATTTACTTTATAATCCTTACCTGCTGCTTTACAAGCGGCAGCTAAAGCAGCTTCACTTTTTTCCCAGATTGCTAAATCACCAATATATTTCTTCTCGGGACGGGTAGATAATTCAATTTCATAACTTAAATTTAAGCTTCCATAAACACGATCAATGAAATTAATCAACCTTATAATTTCACCTTCAATTTGATCAGGTGTCATATAGATATGTGCATCGTCTTGAGTAAAAGTACGTACTCTAAATAAACCATTCAAGGCTCCACTAGCTTCATGGCGATGAACTTGACCTAGTTCACCCATTCTTAATGGTAAATCTTTGTATGAATGTAAGGAATTTTTATATACTAACAAACTTCCTGGACAGTTCATAGGCTTAATTGCAAATTCACGGTCATCAACCATACTAGTATACATATCTTCTTTATAATTTTCCCAATGACCACTAGTTTCCCATAATTCACGTGACATCATAATTGGTGTTTTAATGAATTCATATCCTTCTTTAGCATGTTCTTCGTACCAGAATTGTTCTAAAGTATTTCTTAAAATCATTCCTTTCGGTAAGAAAAATGGCATCCCAGGAGCGTATTCACTCATCATAAATAATCCTAGTTCTTTACCTAGCTTCTTATGATCCCGCCGTTTTGCCTCTTCCAATAATTCAAGATGTTTAGCTAAGTCTTCAGAAGTTTCAAAACAAACACCATAAATTCTTTGTAGTACCTTATTTTCTTTGTCACCCTTCCAATACGCACCTGAATGTTTAGTCAATTTAAAGTTCTTACAAGCTTTAACTGTTTCAACATGCGGACCTCTACATAAATCAACAAAATCTCCTTGACGATAACAACTAATAGTTGTATCATTTTCAAAATTATTGATCAAATCTATTTTATATTCATCATCTTTGAACATTTCTAAGGCTTCTTCTTTAGAAATTTCTTGGCGAGTAATACGTTTGCCATCTTTACAAATCTTTTTCATTTCTTTTTCGATTTTAGGAATATCCTCATCTTTGATTACATCATTTCCTAAATCAACATCATAATAGAATCCTTCACTAACAACTGGACCAACCCAAAATTTAGCTTGAGGATAAAGATGTTTAATTGCTTGTGCCATTACATGAGCACAAGAGTGATTTAATACACTTAGTTTTTCGTCTTCTTTAAAATCAATCATTATTTTTCTCCTTTACTGTTTTTTAATAAAAAAACTCTCATCCAAAGGACGAGAGTATCGTGGTACCACCTTAATTTGTTATCGAAATAACCTCAAAGCTATAACGCACTACCGACATTCTCTTTCGAGTGTTGCATATTAGGGAGTACCTAAATAACCTTATCAAGACTTGCACCACCCGTCTTTTCTCTGAATCAAAGTATTATCTAGACATATCCTAAATCATCGCATCTATTTACTATACTAATTCTACTCATTTATTGATTAAAGTCAACTAATTTGTTTATTTAACTTTTTCGTCTTGTTTTAAATTATAAGCCATCCGAATATTTTCGGTTTCTTTTTTTAATGCCTTATAAACAAACTTTGATGGCATCTTATTAAACATTGTCACTGTGTCACACTTGATACAATATAAAGCTTGAATCCCCCGTACATTTATTCGTTTGATCCAATCACCCTCGGCTTTGCATATTCCACATTCAATTTTATTTTGTGGTTCAACTATTTGTATTCTCATTTTCATCACCCAAAATACAGTATGCACCAAACAAATTAAAATAATTGTCAAAATAAATACGGATAAGTGATCTACTTATCCGTATTAACTAATTTTTTTAGATCTTTTACTTCTTGCGGTTTTAAAATACGATATCTTCCTGGTGTTAGCCCTTTTAAATTAATTCCACCAATACTTACACGATGCAATCTTTTAACCGGATGTCCTACACTCTCAAACATTTTCTTAACTTGTCGGTTTTTACCTTCTACTAACTTTATTTTCAGCATTGTGGTTTTATGTTCGGTATCTTTGTCAACGACTTTAATCTTACATGGTAAAGTTTTAACCCCTTCTAAATAAACACCCTTTTCCAGTTTATTTAAAGTTGGTCCAGTAATTAAACCTTTAATAGATACTTCATAAATCTTTTCTAAATGTGAACGAGGATGCATAATCATATTAGCAAATTCTCCATCATTAGACATAATAATTAATCCCGTTGTATCAAAATCTAGTCTTCCAACTGGATAAATTCTTTCTTTAACTTCAGTAAAATAATCTGTAATAATAGGTCGGTCAAATTCATCATCTAAAGTACAAACACACCCTTTAGGTTTATAAAAAACATAATATACTTTATTTTCACCAACCAACGGCTTTCCTTCAACTGTAATTAAATCTCCCTGTTTTACTTTGGTTCCTAATTCAGTAACGACTTTGCCATTTACTTCAACTTTTCCTTGAACGATCAAATCTTCCGCTTTTCTTCGCGAAGTATAACCACTTGCCGCAATTGCTTTTTGTAATCTTTCCATGTCTTTTCACCTACTTCGTAATCATTATACTGAATTGTCAATTAAAAGCAACCAATTATCTTACGAATAACTTATTTTTATATAAATATCCTACAGTTCACTTTTATAAACTTGCACTTTGGAGTAAAATATAGTTATAAATAATATGGAGGAAACACTATGAGAGGAATTTATTCATCATTAACTAAAATTCGACGTAAAGTTTTTGTTGAAGTTGCAAAGTTAGCCTATGAGGGGAATGATTATAGTCGTATCGAAAATTTACCCTATAAAGTAATTCCTGGAGAAGTCGCAACTTATCGTGACAGTATTTTTTTGGAACGGGCTATTGTCGGTGAAAGAATTCGTTTAACGATGGGATTATCATTGCGCCCTATTGATGAACCAGCACCAATATCTAAAGGGATTGAAGAAAGTATTATTGCCGACAAATATTACGAACCACCATTAATCAACATTATTAAATTTGCCTGTAATAAATGTCCAGAAAAGAAATTTGAGGTCAGTAGTGGCTGCCAGGCCTGTTTAGCGCACCCATGTATCGAAGTTTGTCCTAAAAATGCAATCAGCTTTAAAGACGGGAAAGCATATATTGATCAAGATAAATGTATTAAATGTGGTCTTTGTAAAACTAATTGTCCATATGATGCAATTTTAAAAAGAGAAAGACCATGTGCTAAGGCTTGTGGAATGGATGCTATTGAAACTGATGAATATGGTAATGCCCACATTAATTATGATAAATGCGTCTCTTGTGGAATGTGCTTAGTTAGCTGTCCCTTTGGGGCCATTGCTGATAAAAGTCAAATTTTCCAATTAATTCAAGCAATTAAGGCCGGCGATGAAATTATTGCAGCAGTAGCTCCTGCATTTATTGGACAATTTGGTCCTAAAGTCACACCAGAAGTTTTAAAAAAAGCAATGCAGCAATTAGGTTTTAAGGATGTGGTTGAGGTTGCCATTGGGGCTGATTTATGTACAATTGATGAAGCAAAGGACTTTTTAGAAAAAGTACCTGCTCAGCAACCGTTTATGGCAACATCATGTTGTCCTTCTTGGTCAATGATGGCCAAAAAAGAATTCCCGGAATTTAAATCTTATATATCAATGGCTTTAACACCAATGGTATTAACCGCTCGTTTGATAAAAGAAAAACATCCTAATAGCCGAGTTGTTTTTGTAGGGCCATGTGCAGCAAAAAAACTAGAAGCTTCTAGAAAATCAGTACGAAGTGAGGTTGATTTTGTTTTAACATTTGAAGAAATTGGCGCAATGTTTGAAGCTAAAGGCATTGATTTTGCTTCTTTAAAACCAGATGAAGCTGATCCATTTACTCAGGCTAGTAGTGATGGTCGCGGTTTTGCCGTTAGCGGTGGGGTTGCTAAAGCAGTCGTAAATTGTATTAAAGCTAAAGAGCCTGAACGTGAAGTATTAGTGGAATCAGCAGAAGGATTAGCAAATTGTAAAAAAATGCTTAAATTAGCAAAAAGTGGTAAATATGACGGTTATCTACTTGAAGGTATGGCTTGTCCCGGTGGTTGTGTTGCTGGAGCTGGAACTTTATTACCAATCACTAGAGCTACAACCGCAGTAAAAAAATATACCAATAGTTCTGATAAACTTAATGCCAATGATTCTAAATATAAAGATTATTTGGAACGACTAATTGAAGAATATAAATAAAGTCTAAAATTTAATGATATAATCCCTTGTCGAACGACAAGGGATTATTTGTTTTTTTAGCCTTTAATCACATTTTTTATTGTAACTGTTTTTATTCAAAATCAATAAAAGTTTGAAAAGTAAAATGATTTTCATTTTCATCCCAAATTTCAACGAACTTAGGTGTAGCCTCAATTAAAATCTCTGTTTTTCATAACTATACGCATTGTAATTTTGTCATAAATACTGACGATATAACTGCTCAAATTTACGTCCCAGTTTTTCAATCACTAAGCCTATATTTTTCGTCAGCCCTTCTATTTGAATTCTTCCATTGCATAATGCAACTTGAGGATTTTTAAATAATTGTTGAGTTTTTCTAAAATTTTTATCTGTTTTAAAATAAACAACTAATATTACGAACCGTTACATAATCATCTACACTAGTCGCTAATACATAATTTTCCAATTTCCTAATTTTTTAAAAAATAAAACAGCTCCATCTTCAAAAATCACCTCTCTTTTCTTTTAGTCACCTGTATGATGATGAATTATAGTACTTAGTTTTTTATATACCAATAATGTAATCAAATATACAATAATACTTTTAATTAAATTAAAGAGAACAACTCCTACATTAATAATAATTTCAACCCACGTTCCTTTAAAAGTAACAATTTTAGTTTTATCATAACGATAGATCAAGGCTGCTGGTTAAACCAAAGCAATACTTAACCATAAAACTTTGTAATTCACCTGTAAACATAAGCTGTATCAAAATATAAAAATGGTGGTATTAAAGGTAATGGGAATCAAAATACCATCAGCATCGCCTATAATGCCCCTAAAATTGCGTTCAACACTAATCACCTTGTCTTTCCTCTTTTCAACTTTCTTCCTCCTAAAATAAAAAACCGAAAACATAATAAAATGCCTTCGATAGAATTCTAGAAAATGTCTTTTCTCATCTGAACTTTAACCGTCGATATTAGAATTTTACTAACTCAGCCATATTATAAAATATGGGTCATGAACTGTAACCATCGGTAGGGATTCTCCTCATGCCACAAAGACTAATATTAAATTTTAGGTTATTGAAACAAATTCAATGCTTATAGTTATATATCTTACCTAGATTTAATACAATTAATATTATAATTACAAATATTAGGATATTTTGACAGTTTTATTTTCTACTCTAAAACTTCTATTTTTCCAAGTTCAACATATGTTTAAAGGGGTGAAGAAAATGAAATTAGGATTAATTATAAGTTTAATGATGACACTAGTAAATACAAACGTCAGTGCTGTACCCTTCCAAGGAAAAAGTTATATTGTCATGGAAGCTAGTCATCAAATCGTAATCGAAGGCAGTAATCAAGATTACATTCAGAGCGTTGCTTCAATTTCAAAAATTATGACCTGTATTATTGCGATTGAAAACATGGAACTTGATACTATCATTACAGTTGATGATACAATAAATAAAGCCTGGGGAAGTGGTGTCTATATACATATAGGTGATAAAATCAGTCTACGTGACTTACTATATGGTTTGATGCTTAGAAGTGGCAACGATGCTGCTGTAATGATTGCTAAAGCAGTTGGTAAAGAAATTCCAAAATTTGTTGATATGATGAATGACAAAGCAAAAGAACTTCAGTTGCATAGCACAACTTTTTCTAATCCAACAGGTTTAGATGAAGAAGATAACGGGAATCAATCCACTGTTTATGATATGGCACGATTAATGGCCTATTGCCATCAAAATCCAATTTTTAATGAAATTGTCAGTACTAAAGAATACAAACGCGAAGACGGTAATGGGACTTGGCATAACAAAAATAAATTATTAACCAACTATGAATATTGTATTGGTGGAAAAACTGGTTTTACCAAAAAAGCACGACGAACCCTAATTACCATGGCTCGTAAAGATGATCTTGATTTAATTATTGTTACTTTTAATTGTGGAAATGATTTTGAATTTCATCAAAAGAAATTTGAAGAATGTTATGCTAATTTAAAAGCAACTAAAATATTCTCAAAAGGTATCGTTGAATTTAAACAACAACAGTACTATTTAGACTTTGATGTCTATGTTAATAAAAAACCAACTGATAAAGTTGAAGTTTCATTAAATAATAATGAAATTGTAATTTTATTAAATAACCAGCCAATTGCTAAACAAAAAGTTGTTCCATACAATTACTTTTTAGGTTTCAAAATGGTCCTGAAGGATTTATTCTATGGCTAAAGTTTTTAAATTTGGTTTAATTTTCTTTGTGATAATTGCTTTTTGCACTAATAATCAAAATAAAATGTTTGAAGCAATTTTAAGTTCACCACAACAAGTTTTTGACTTAATCAAAGTAATCGTTTTAAGTGCTTGTCTTTGGAATGGATTTTTAAATATTATTAAAGCTTCGGGACTTATTAAACAATTATCGTTTTTACTTAAGCCGATTTTAAAACTTATCTATGGTAATACGGTCGAAGATGATCAAGTTTATCTATATCTCTCAACTAATTTTATTGCTAATTTATTAGGAGTTGGTTCTTTGGCTTCTATTAGTGGTTTAAAAGCAATGCAATCTCTGACAAAATACCAACGTGATCCAAAGACTCCATGCAAAGAAATGATGCTTTTAGTTATTTTAAACACTACTGGCCTTTCAATCATTCCTACAACAATGATGACGTTAAGACAAAGTTATGGCAGCCACGACATCCTTGGCTTCTTTGGCTATAGTCTTACTATTGGTTTCGTCATTACAATCGTCGGTATTATTGCAAGTAAGGTGATTGAACATTATGGATAGTGTAATCTTAATTATCATTTTAATAGCTCTAGTCGAAGCAAGTTTTAAACACGTTGATATTTTTAATGAATTTATCGAAGGGGTAAAGGAAGGCAGTAAACTCCTAATTACTTTATTTCCAACAATGATGGCTTTTACACTATGGGTCACATGTTTTCAGTATTGCGGCCTAATTGAACTACTAGAAATCGGTTTTAAGAGTATTTTTGCTATTTTGAATATTCCTATTGATATCTTTATGATGATGATTGTTAGACCATTTTCTTCAAATGGATCACTAACTATTTTAAATAATATCTTTTTAAAGTATGGGGTTGATCATCCTTATAGCATTCTTGGCTCCATTATTCAGACAGGCAGCGATACTACATTTTATGTTGTAACCTTGTATTTTGGCAGTATAAAACTTCAAAATAATCGATACGCCTTAAAATTAGGTCTTTGGCTTGATGCGATTGCTTGCCTTCTTGCAACTATTGCATATTTACTCTTTATCGGTTAGAACAATCAAATATTATCAAAATTCAACAAATAACTTGCATAAAAGGTGTTACTTAAAGCAACACCTTTTATCAAACAATTATTTAATGAAAAACGTATAATATCCTTGAATAAATATAAAAATAATCACACAAGGAAGAATAAATTTTAAATAATTTTTTGTCCATTTTGGGAATTTAATTCCTGTTCCTGTATTAGCTTCTTGGAGAAAACCATCAAATCCCCAGCCATAACGACATGTGCAAAATAACAAATACGCTAATGAACCAAGTGGCAGGAAATTATATGTAACCAAGAAATCTTCAAGATCTTGAATTGTTGTTCCGATACCAAATGGAGTAATATCACTAAGAATATTAAAGCCAAGGGCACAAGGTAAAGATAAAATTAAAATAATAATAAAATTAACTACAACTGCTTTTTTACGACTCCAATTAAATAAATCCATCCCAAATGAAATAATATTTTCAAATACTGCAATTATAGTTGATAAAGCTGCGAAACTCATAAAGACAAAAAATAAGCATCCCCATACTTGTCCTAACCACATTTCATTAAAAATGCTAGGCAACGTAATAAATACCAGACCCGGTCCACTTTCAGGATTTACTCCAAAAGCAAAACATGCGGGAAAAATAATTAAGCCTGATAATAATGCCACTAACGTATCTAAAGTACATACACTTATTGTCTCACCAAATAAACGCCGTTCTTTGCCAATATAGCTTCCAAAAATAGCAATTGCCCCAATTCCTAAACTTAAAGTGAAAAATGCTTGTCCCATTGCAGCAAAAATAATCTCTAAAAGACCATATTGTTTAATTGCCGCTAAATTAGGAATTAAGTAAAACGCCAAACCGTCTCTACCACCAGGTAAAGTAACAGCACGTATCACCAAAATCAAAATAATAATTAATAATGAACTCATCATGATCTTAGTAATCTTTTCTACACCATTTTGAAGGCCCAAGGAACAAATTCCAAATCCCAAAACAACCACTACAATCATCCAGAATACTTGCATAAATGGATCTTGGAGCGAATTATTAAATATATCTCCAACTTGTGCTGGAGTAATACCGTTAAAGTCACCTTTTATCATTTTAAAAAAATAAGCAATCATCCAGCCTCCGACGGTTGTATAAAACATCATCAACATATAATTTCCAGCCATTTGAAATTTTCCAATTGCACCCCAAAATTTTCTCTTAGGTACCAGCGAATGAAATGCTAATGCCGCACTTTTTTGGCTTGCACGTCCGACTGCAAATTCCATTGTCATAATTGGTGCTCCTAAAGCAATTAAAAAAAATAAATAAATTAATACAAATAGTGCCCCACCATATTGACCAACAACATATGGAAAACGCCATACATTTCCAAGTCCAATCGCGCACCCTGCTGATATCAAGATAAAACCTAATCTTGATGAAAATTTTTCTCTTTCTTTCATGAAATTAAACCCTTCTATTAATATTTCTTAATAATTCTAGCTTAGTTAAACATGAAATGCAATAAATTGTTTTTAAATCAAAACAAACTCTCATCGAAAGATGAGAGTTTGAATTAGGCATAGTTTGCTTTATTAACACTTACATATTTCCAATATGAGCGATATTTTCCTTTGCAGGCAATTACAGGATAATTAGAATAACCAAATTCTCTTGCAATTGTTCCTTTAGGAACCTTATTTACATGTGTTAATTTTCCATCTACTACAGCATATTTCATTTTTAGTTCCTCCTTTATTTACACTTATATTATAAACAAAGAAAAGACTTTATGCATTTTTATTATGCAGTTTAAATCCTATAAAAAGGTTTTAAAATCAATAAATCAAAAAAATGGAAATAGCAAAGCTATCTCCAATATATGATAAAAGAAGCGAATCTTTCACCACGACTAGAACTAAATTATAACATATTACAAACGTTTCGTAAATTATTTGTTTTAAATCCTTCAATATTTAAACAAACCTCTTCAATCACACGATTACGAGTTTCAATTGGTGCCCAGGCAATATGTGGTGTCATTATTAATTTTGTTGCATCTTTGATTTCTAATAAGGGACTGTTGCAACAGAATGGTTCATTTTCAAAAACATCTAAGCCAGCTCCTGCTAAGCGATGTTCTTTTAATGCCTCAACTAAATCTGCTTCATTTACAATTTTTCCTCTTCCAACATTAATTAAATATGCTGAATCCTTCATTTTTGCGAAAACTGATTGGTCAAAAAGATTTTCTGTTTGACTATTTAAAGGTGCATGAATACTAATAATGTCACTTGATTCCAGTAATGTATCAAAATCAACCTGTTGATAATTTTGCTGGTTATTTTTTCCACTTGTAGAATAATATTGAACCTGACAGCCAAATGCGGTTGCAATTTCAGCAACTTTACGGCCAATATCGCCCATTCCAACGATTCCCCAAGTTTTACCAGTCAATTCGTGGAAAGTGTATCCTAAATGGGTAAACATAGAGCTTGATGCATAATTACCGCTCTCAACATAATTATGGTAATAATGATTTTTATTGTATAAATCTAATAATAAAGCGAATGTATGTTGTGCTACTGCATTTGTTGAATAGCCTTTAACATTGCATACGGTTATACCGGCAGCCTTACAATATTCAAGATCAATATTATTAACACCTGTCGCAGTAACACAAATAAGTTTTAATTTATGAGCATCTTTTAACTGTTCCTCTTTCAATATATGCTTATTAGTAATTACAACACTCGCATCTTTAATCCGCTCAGGAACCTCACTAACTTGACTTTGATGATATATTGTTACATCACCATATCGATTTAATTTGCTGACATCAATATCACTACCCAGTGTCTCACTATCCAAAAAGACAATCTTAAAATCACTTTTCATCATTGTAACTACTTCATCAAAACCTTTTCCTTGTATCATTTTTCCTAAAATAATAGCTTCATTTAAATCAAGAATTTTTGATGGTCGACAATTTCCGCTCATTACACCATCATTGATTTGAAAATCAAGATCTTTATTTAATAAAGAAATTCCTAAACTGCGACTCGTTACCTCTTCTAATTCTTCAACACTATTTAGAATTTGATTAACAAATTCAGAATTTTTTTGAATACAAGCCCTAATACAACTACTAAAATCTTTGCTTATCTTTACCTCTTCTCTAAAAATATCATCAAATAATAATGGTAAAACAAGATTATAAAGATCCATCGGTACAGCTCCATAACCTTTAGTAAAGCAATACAATAAAGCACTCCCTAATTTTTCATCTTTCATTCCATCTACTAACTTCATTTTTCTCTCCTAAAAAATATTTATAACTATTCTTTGACGGTCTTGCATCGTCATATCATCATAAATGATAAAACAGTATTTAAATCGTTTATAACGATGGTCATATTTTAATACATTATAACTTAAATATCGACTCTTTGATTCTTTTGCTCCACTGCCACATGAAGAACCAGCAGCAATCACATACATCCCTTCTTGACTGCTAAAAAATGGTAAATGTTTATGACCATGCAAAACATACTGAATTTGGTGTTTTCTTAACCATTCTACTAAATCACGGCTGTCTACTAATGCCTTAGAACTATCCATAATTTTCCCAACAAAAATCTTTTCACGCCATTTTTGCTTTAAAAAATCATCACGGGTAATTGGAAACAGATGATGATGCAGCATTGCAACAATTGTATAATCTCCTAAATTTTTAATAGCAGCAAGCTCTTCATCAATATTGTTTAATTGTTTCATTCCAACTTTACCACGCGCTAAATTACCTTCTACAGTTGAATCAATCTTAATTAAAACAATCTTTTCTTCTTCAAATACTTTAATGCTTTCATTTAACAAAAAGGCGATTACTTTACTTTTCTGACGCTTAAAAATATTAAAACCATTAACAATTACATCATGATTTCCTAAAATAAAGGAAACATCTGCATTATAACGATTTTTTAACCCTTTCATAAACCCTGATGCCTCATACATATTTTTTCGATTTGGTGAATTCATTAAATCCCCCGTAATCAAAAACTTTAAAGGATAATAAGAACGTAGCTGTTTAACAGTTTGATCAAGACTATCTTCAAGTGCCAAACGACCGATATTCTTCTTTTTGCTACCAAGGTGTAAATCACTTAGCTGCACAAAAAAGCTATCATAAGGACTTAAATATCGAATTGAAAAAATTGTATCATGTTCAATTTTAAAAATGACTTCTTCAATGTCCTGAGTAGTATAAATAGGAACAAATGCACACTCATCACCTTTAAAAATTAAAAATCCAGGCCAGCGATCAATTTGATATAAGGCCGTAACAAAATGTTTAAAAGGTCCATAAAATGATAAATCTTCTTTTTTTAATAGATTATGACAATTTAAAACCCTAATATTATCACTGTCTAAATCATCCACAATCTGATTTGAGGTTAAATACGCATTAATTGGCTCACTATAATCAAAACTTGATAATACTACGATCTGATATTTATTACGTTCTGTATTAATATACTCTTTTAATTCTTCTAAATGAGTCGGATCCATTTTTTCCATGATTTGTTCAGCATTTTTAGCTTTACTAAAAGCTAAAAACATATCATAACCAATATTTTCAATGGCTTTTAAATTAATACCACGTTTACGCATCCATTTTCTCAACTGGCATAAACCACGATATTCGTCAAGAATGCGACTAAAATAAGTTATGCTATCATCAAAAATTAAATTTAGATAAGCATTTATTAAATCATACTCATTCATTATTTGATCGCCTCCTTATCTATTATTATAACCCATTCAAAGCAAAAGCCTATATAAAATATAGGCCTTTTTGTTAAAATTTTAAATTTCTTGGTGTTCTTGGGAAAGGTTCAACATCACGAATATTTTGCATTCCAGTTAAATACATTAAGAAACGATCAAATCCTAAACCGAATCCCGCATGTTTACAGCCACCATAGCGACGTAAGTCCATATACCATTGTAAACCATCTTTAGACATTCCTTTTTCATCCATGATTCTTTCAAGAACATCATATCTTTCTTCACGTTGACTTCCTCCAACTAATTCTCCAATTCCTGGAACCAATAAATCACAAGCAGCCACTGTTTTATTATCATCATTTAAACGCATATAGAAAGCCTTGATTTCTTTTGGATAGTCTGTCAAGAAAACTGGTCCTTTAACAACCTGTTCACAAATATAGCGCTCATGTTCACTATTTAAATCCATTCCCCATGAAACTTTATTTTTAAATTTAACATCTGCTTTTTCTAAAATTTCAATTGCTTCAGTGTATGTCATCCGTTTGAAATCACTGTTTTTAACTTTAGTAATTCGATTGATGCAATCTTTATCAATCATTGAAGCAAAGAATTCCATTTCCGCAGGAGCATTATCTAAAACGTAATCGATACAATATTTAACCATATCTTCAATTAAATCCATATCATCCTCTAAATCAGCAAAAGCAATTTCAGGTTCAATCATCCAAAATTCACTAGCATGGCGAGAAGTATTAGAGTTTTCTGCTCTAAATGCAGGACCAAATGTATAAACATCTCTAAAAGCCATTGCAAAAGCTTCAACATGTAATTGACCAGTAACTGTTAAGAAAGCCTCTTTTTCAAAGAAATCATCTTCAAAATTAGTTCCATCAATAGTTGTTGCTCTAAACATTTCTCCGGCCCCTTCACCATCGTTTCCAGTGATAATTGGTGTATGAACATAAACAAACCCTTGTGATTGGAAAAATTCATGAATAGCCATTGATAAAACACTGCGCAATCTAAAAATTGCATAGAAAGTGTTCGCACGAGGTCTTAAATGCGGTATTTCACGCATGTATTCGAATGAATGACGTTTCTTTTGTAACGGAAAATCTTCATCACATTTACCTTCGATTTCAATCTCAGTTGCTTCAACTTCAAATGGTTGTTTTCCTTCAGGTGTCAACTTTAATTTTCCAACTACTCGAATTGAACTACCAGTAGATAATTTATCGATTTCTTCATAGTTAGAAATTTCTGCTTCTGTATATACAACTTGTAAATTTTTGAAGTATGTACCATCATTTAGAGCAATAAATCCCAATTTCCCATTGTTACGATTAGTTCGAACCCATCCCTCAAGTTCAACATATTCGTAACCTTCTAAATCCATCATTTGGTTACTTAAAAACATTTCATATAGTTCTCTAACCGTTATAAATTCAAACATATTAATCCTCCTAGTTTTTCCTATTATATACTTTATTTTATCCATTATTCAAGTATTATTGACGATTTGAATCCATCTTAATAACTAATTCTTGAATTGCTACAACAACATCTACCTGTTGTACCTCGACTCCTTCACGAACTGTAAAATGTGTATGTGTAAAATCAACGATACCTTTAATTCCTAAATCCATTAAACGATCAACTGTTGGTTGAACGTTTTCAGAAATAGCCAAGATTGCAATTTTACAGTCTTTAGGAAAAGTTTTTTCTAAATCATCAATATTATAGAGTTTAACACCAAAACGCTCTCCCTCTTTATTTTTATCTTGATCATAGCCGCAGACAATTTTTCCCACCGTATATTGCCAACGGTTATATTTTAAAATTGCACTACCAAGATTTCCGATACCAATCAAAATAATTGATTCGTCTAGTCCTAATCCTAATACCTCACTTAATCCGTCAATTAAATGTTTTACATCATAACCTTTACCACGTTGGCCAAAATTATCTGTCTTTGATAAATAAGTAAAATCTCTACGAATCGTCGTATCTTGAATACCTGTTAAACTAGATAATTCGCTTGATAAACAATTTTCTTTACCTTCATGCTGCATTTTTCTTAAAGCTTTAAGATAAACAGGATAACGAGACATTGTAGCGTTTGATATTTTTTTATCCATTTTGATTTCCCCCGCTAACCGATTCATTTTCTAAATCTAAATTTGGCTTAATCCCTAATGACAAATCACTAAATAATTTCAAATCGTACATCTGTTTTGCTGCTAAAGCAATCATCATTGCGTTATCAGTACAACAACTCATTGGCGGTAATAATAATTCTACTCCATCTAATTGGCCAACCGCTTCACCCATCGCATTTCGCAATCCACGATTAGCACTCACGCCTCCTGCCATTAATACTTGTTTAATACCATATTCTTTAGTAGCACGTATTGTTTTATTGACTAAAACCGATAAAACCACATCTTGAAAAGAGGCAGCTAAATCTTCTTGATTGATTTCTTCATTTCGCTGCATCGCTTTGTGATTTAAATTAATTACAGCAGATTTTAATCCACTAAAACTAAAATTATAGCTTTCATCATCCAAAGGCACTGGTAAATTATAAGTATGATTACCTTTAGCAGCCATTTTATCGATTATAGGTCCCCCGGGATATGGTAAATTTAAAACTCGTCCCACTTTATCATATGCTTCTCCAACAGCATCATCAAGGGTTTGCCCAATTACTTCAAATTTAAAAGGAGCTTTTAATAAGACAAGTTCACTATGACCACCACTAACAACTAAACAAAGACTTGGATAGATAATATTTTGAACATAGTTATTGGCATAAATATGTCCAGCAATATGATGTACTCCAATCAATGGCTTATGATAAGCCATTGCAATCGTTTTAGCGGCCTGTAAACCGATATGCAAAGACCCAACTAACCCCGGTCCTTTAGTTACCGCAATAGCATCAATTTCATCAATCGTAACGTTAGCCTTATTCAAAGTTTCTTTTAATACTAGCGAAACACATTCAACATGTTTCCTACTTGCAATTTCTGGCACTACTCCACCATACATCGCATGAACATCAATCTGTGAGGCCACGACACTACTAAGAAATTCTCGTTCATCTTTTAAGATTGCCATAGCCATCTCATCACAACTTGATTCAATTGCTAAAATAAGTGACACCGTTATTCCTCCATTTCTTTTACCATCAAATACGCATCTTCATGATTATCCTGATAGTAATTTTTTCTTGTTGCGGCAATTTTAAAGCCACATTTTTGATATAAACTAATTGCTTTAGTATTAGAAACTCGGACTTCTAAATTAATATTCGAATAGCCTAAATGCTTTGTAATTTCATCACATTTAGTCATTAATATTTTAGCATAGCCTTTTCCTTGGAACTCTTTTCTAACACCGATAGTTGTTATTTGAGTTTGGTCTCCTAGTGTCCACATTCCTATATAACCAACAATTATATTATTATCTTCCAAAATCAAAATTGATGAAAAAGCATTTTTTTCTAATTCATATTTAAAAGCTTCTTCATTCCATGGCGAACTAAATAAATCATGCTCTAACTTTACAACTTCTTCAATATCACCTAAATCCATCCGTCTGATTAACATATTTTTTTCGCCTCAACATCTTTTAAATAATGAGGAACAAGATTATCAATATTTTGACAATAATCAACACTTTTACCAGCTTGATAAATACAATCACTTAAATCGAGTTTAACTTTGTTAATTCCGACTAAATCACTATCACCAATCACTTGAAAATCAGGATATTGTTCTTTAAAATTAGCAAAATCATCAATCAACATGATTTGATCATCAATTATGGCCTGATTATGCTCATATACCCCAACAAAAATCTTTTTGCTTCGAGCATCAATTACACTGATTGCCTTAGAAGCTCCAGCATAACCATGTAACGAAGAAACTGCCTTGATTTTTATTTTTGAAATTGCTGCCAAAGTTTTGGCAATCGTCAAAGCGACCCGTTGACCAGTATAAGAACCAGGACCAATCGTAATTATCATTTCATCCACATTTAAAACTTCCCAATGATGTTTTTTCAACATTTCATCAAGATGTGTTAAAGCGTACTCAGATTGCCGCCGATTTCCATCTGCTTGATACTTATCAATACATTGATCATCTTCGTATAAGCCAATAACTAAATAAGCATTTGATGTATCCATTACAATTGTCTTCATGTTAAAGCCTCCACAACTTGAGCGTATTTTTCACTATTTGTTTTAAAGACAAATTCGCGAATATTTTCATCAATTTTTTTTATTTCAATTGTTAAACGGTCTACCGGTAAAATATCTTCAATAAAATTAGCCCATTCAACAACACAAACATCATCACTATCAAAAATTTCTTCAAATCCTAAATCATCATCCTGTCCTTCTAAACGATAAGCATCAAAATGTGATAAATTCAAGCGACCTTGATATTGTTTTAAAATGGTAAAAGTAGGACTATTAATAACCTTGGTAATCCCTAATCCTTGACCAATTCCTTTGGTAAAGGTTGTCTTCCCGGCTCCTAAGTCGCCACTTAAAGTCAATAGCATATTTGGTTGTAATAACAAGCCTAAACGATTACCCAAAGCAATCGTTTCTTCAAGGTTATTTACTTTAATTACTTTTTCCATTGTATTCTCCTATCCTTGTGTCAAATCTTCATATACATGATACCAATGTTTCGTAAAATCTTCACTAAACGGTCCTTCACGTTTCGTTGCTAAATCAATTAGCAGTTCTAATTGTTTTTTTAATATTCTATCCAATTCTTTTGAATAATTCATCTGTTTAGCATGTTGCTTATACTCTTCTTCATCTAAAACCCGATAGTTATTATCTGGGAATACTTTTAAATCTAGATCATAATCAATATATTTCAATGCCTCACCATCATATAAAGTTGGTGAAGCAATATTACAATAATAATAAACTCCTGTTTTACGAATCATACAAATCACATTGTACCACTTATTTTTAGGAAAATAACAGATGGCAGGCTCTCTTGTATGCCACATTCGACCATCAGATTCAGTTACTAAGGTGCGATTATTGATTGCAATAAAATGATCATCATTTTCATCTAAGATGAATCCTTTGGCCCAGCATCGATGAATACTTCCATCGTGCTTATAACAGTGAATTAATACTTTTTTTCCTACCAGAGAATCTGACATCTTTTACTACCTCTCTTTATAACAGTACTATTATACACAAATTACTATCCTTTTTAAAGACAGAAGAAAAGAAAAGTAGCAAGCTACTTTTCTTTTACAGTTTAATCGAATTATTTAATCGTGGATATATTAAGGCAAATCCGATGTAGCAAATAATTAAAGTTGGTAGGCAATAGGCTAAATTATAACCAAATGAATACCACCATGGATTCATTCCCTCAGGAGCATATGCTCCAAACAGCCATGCTCCAGATAAATAATGTGAGATAAACTTAAGAATCATTACAACAATAATTCCAGGATAAACTACATGACCTTTAATCTCAAAGTTTTTAAAAAATGATGCTATACCAATTACAGCTAGTGGAATTAAATAATCTAAAAATAATGACCATGGCCCCCAATATGTAGCCAACCCTAAAACAAAATGCAGTCCACAGCAGCAGGCTCCAACAACAATACCGTAATATCCACCTAATAAATATGAGGCTAATAGGATCGGTACTAATGACAGCGTAATACTTCCTCCCTGAGGCTGTCCCGGAACGACTTTAAAAGCTAATTCTAAAACTACTTGTAAAGCCATAAACATCGCCATATAAGCAATTGTTTTGGTTGTAATCTTAAATGTTTTGTTTTTCATATTTGTTTTTCCCCTTCCTTATGAAAGAGCCTAACAAAATTAAAAAATGCTTCTTTGCGAACGCAAAAAAGCAAACAATTTTAAATTTGCTCTCTCTACGCTGGCATTACCCAGTTCAGATGATAAGGGATCAGGCTTATGCCCTTCTCAGCAATTTTGCACCCCTGGCTCGTATACTATTATAGATTATCTTATTATAATATCAAGAAAAAAATCATTTTATTGATATTTCTGTAGCTTCTTTTTTAATATAGTAATCCAATAAGATGTTTTTTCCTTCTGCTGCCGAATTAAAAGAATCTAAATTACCAGTAATATACCTTACTGCTTCTTGCCATTCAGACAAAGCGTATGTTTCAGCTCTTAATTCATTTAAAAACTGTAACTGTTCATGGTCAAGCGATAATCTTCCTCTTAAATCAGAAATATAGGTACACTGCATAATATCGGCTATTTTTTCAAGTAGACCCATCGCTTTTCTCCTTTTCTAAAATAAAATATATGCGTTTCTCTCCCTAAACGCATATACCGAAATTCATATGCTTTTATTGCATATAGAGAACGATAAATCAGAGATTATCAAGCATCTATTATGCGGTCAAAATTCGTAATAAAATATTATAAAATAACAAATTTCACACTATAAAAACATATATATTATTTTAATACATTTGAACGATATTGTCTACCTTTTAAGGACAAATAAATGTACTAATGTTATTTTCCATGAGCCCATCTTAAAAAAGTATCCTGTGAAACGCCTAATTCTTTAGCAGCCTGCCGTGAAGCAATTAAATTTTGTTGCCATTGATGCTTCAAAATTTCAAAATTTTCGGGAATTTCTTTGCGAGGGCGTCCAAATCTCACACCACGCATTCGTGCTGCTTCAATCCCTTCTCTTTGACGCTGACGAATATTTTCACGCTCTGTTTGAGCAACGTAAGAAAGAATCTGTAGAACCAAGTCTGCCACGAATGTTCCCGTTAAATTATCACCAGTACTCCGTGTATCTAATAATGGCATATCCAAAACAACAATATTTACATTTTTTTCTTTAGTGATTTTACGCCATTGGTTTTGTATTTCTTCATAATCACGTCCCAACCGATCGATTGATTTAATAACGATTGTATCTCCAGCACGAATTTTCCTTAATAATTTTTGATATTGCGGCCGATTAAAATCTTTCCCGCTTAATTTATCAAGATAAATTTGTTTCCTTGACATTGGATAATTCTCCAAGGCAATCATTTGCCGATCCTCATTTTGTTCTCTTGTTGAAACTCTTGCATAACCATACACTTTGTTTTCCATAATCTTCTCCTTTATAATAAATTATTTCTTCTACAAGTGCAGTATTGCCTAAACTCGTTCAATATTTCGACAATACAACATTTATAAAAAATATTTTTATATTTTATCTAACTTTAAAGTTAAAAATCTACCTATTAATAATAATTTGTATTCTTTTTATCCAATGATTAAAAAAATCTATATTAAAATTAATAAACGTAATGCTTTTATCTAGAAATTTTACAAAATGATGATATAATGACGATAGATTAAGGAGGCTTTATAAAATGGCAAAAATTATTTCTGTAAATGCAGGTAGTTCTTCATTAAAGTTTCAATTATTTGAAATGGATGACGAATCTGTAATTACATCTGGAGTAATCGAAAGAATTGGATTAGAAGATTCAATCTTTACGATTAAATATCAAGGAAAAAAGACTGTTACAACTAACCCAATTAAAGATCATAAAGTTGCAGTACAACTTTTATTAGATACTTTAATTGAAAAAGGAATTGTAAAAGAGTTAAATGAAATCAAAGGTGTTGGGCATCGTGTCGTTCAAGGGGGATCATACTTTGATTCTTCAGCAATCATTGATGAAGATGTTGTTAGTAAAATTGACGAATTAAAATCATTAGCACCATTACATAATCCCGCTCATTTAACTGGATATTATGCATTTAAGGAAGCAATCCCTGAAGCTGGAGCTGTAGCTGTATTTGATACTGCTTTTCACCAAACTTTAGATCCTAAATGCTATATTTATCCAATTCCATATAAATATTATACAGACTATAAAGTACGTAAATATGGTGCTCACGGAACTAGTCATTTCTATGTTTCTCAACGAGCAATCGAAATGCTTGGAAATCCTGAACATTCCAAAGTTATTGTGGCTCATTTAGGAGCTGGTGGATCTTTAACAGCTGTTAAAGACGGTAAATCAGTAAATACTTCAATGGGATTCACTCCACTTGCAGGAATTATGATGGGAACTCGTAGTGGTGACGTCGATCCTTCTGTAATCGATTATTTGATTGAAGAAGTTGGAATGGACATGAAAGAAGTTATTACGATGTTAAATAAAGAATCTGGACTACTTGGTATTTCTGGTGTGTCAAGTGATTTTAGAGATGTTCAAAATGCTGCTTTAGAAGGTAATGAAAGAGCTCAACTTGCAATCGATATTTTCTATCGTCGTGTTATTGCTTATATTGGTCGTTATTTTATTGCATTAGGTGGTGTTGATGCAATTTGCTTTACTGCAGGAATTGGTGAAAATTCATTCTTTGCAAGAAAAGGAATTTGTGATTTATTAAAAGATGCTTTAGGTATCGAACTTGATGAAGATGCAAATGTTAATGGTCAAGGAGATCGTTTAATTAGTACTCCTAATTCAAAAGTAAAAGTATTCGTTATCCCAACTAATGAAGAATTAGTAATTGCTCGCGATACAAAACGTCTACTAAACTTATAAAATAAACATGTAGCATTCCTGCTACATGTTTTAACGTGATGAAAATTAAAAATTTTTTAAAAGCAACGATTCATGAATCACTTTTAACAGGAATCTTGCTTGCTATCGTTGGGGGCTTTTTAGATATTTATACCTATCTTCTAAAAGGCAATGTTTTTGCTAATGCCCAAACTGGAAACATGGTTCTTATGGGACTTAAAATCGCTGAGCAAAACTATTTAGGTGCTTTATATTATTTATTACCAATATCAGCTTTCTTTTTAGGTATTGTTATTAGTGAATACATTAAGCATCGTTTAAGTAATGTCCAATATGTTGAATGGCAACATTTAATCTTAATTATTGAAATTATTATTCTGACGATCATTGCATTCATCCCTAAAGAGATTCCCTATAGTGTTTGCAACGTAACAATTGGTCTAGTTTGTTCTTTACAAGTAAATACATTTAGAACAACTAATGGTTTACCGTATGCCTCGACAATGTGTACTGGGAATTTGAGATCTGCCGGTCAAAAACTATCAGCATATTTATTCGCTCATGATAAAGATGCGTTACATCATTGTTTTCGCTATTTGATCATTATCTTCTTTTTTATCATTGGAGCCATTATTGCTACAGGTTTAATTAATATTTTTGGACAATGTGCGCTGTTATTTTGTTGTATATTACTTTTGATAACTCTACTCATTTTAGTTTATTAGCCTACTTGTTAGGCTATTTTTATTTTAACAAATGCTCTTTTACATACTTTATAATATCATCATGACTGCTCAAAACATCACAAAATGTCTTTCTTAAATCAAGCCGCTGCATATCAACGCAACGTATCTCACTCAACTGTAAACGACTTTTAGTCTTTACGCCCGACATCATCACTTCAATATCCATTTCAAATTCTGGATTAGCACTTGTTCCTTTTATAGAAGTACATGGAATAATCAGCATTTTATAGCCAAGATCCTTTAAAATATAACACCAGTGCCCATCCATTAATTCTTTAGGGAAACCACGTCCGATATTGAAATATGCTAATTGATGAACTTGTGGTCGATTAGAAAGATGATAATATGTACTGTCAATATCACGTCCATTTTCTTTAACTAGATGACAATAAAAATATTCTAGTTGATTTGTCAAATGTTTCAATGAACAGCTGTATTTTTCAACGTCATAAATACCTGTTTCTTCTAAATTCTCTAATGATTTACTTATTTCAATTAAATTTTCATGTACACTCATAATTTATCCCTCCTATTATCATTTACTCCTAAACTTGGAAAATCACTTTTATTTTTTACAATTTTTTTTAATTTATTCATAAAATAATTAAAAATTATCAGGAAATGAGTCAATGTAAATAATAAAACTAATTATTTATGCTTTATTTCTTTGCATCTATTATCAAATACTTCATATTATAATATGGGTTGCTTTTTTAATTTTATTTGTATATAATAGCAACTGTTATTAAGGAGACAGAAATACAAAATAGCGCCAGGACTAAGTAATTAGTTGACGAGGGCTAGACTTATCGAAATATTCGGCGGATGGTCTAGAGGTATGATACTACCTAAACAATGAACAAAAATAATGAGTAATCATTAAACAAATTCATTCGGTATCCTCCATTGATAACATAATAACAATTGAATAATCAAAACTATGGAGGAATTTTTATGTGTGGAATTACTGCGTTTTCCGGTAAAGAAGAAGCTTTACCATTCTTACTTCAAGGACTTTCTAAATTAGAGTATCGTGGCTATGATTCAGCTGGTGTAACCCTTGTAGATAAAGATAAACTTTTCACGATTAAAACGAAAGGAAGATTGCAAAATCTCATAGATCGACTAGATCAAGATACTCCAATTGGCTGTGTCGGAATTGGTCACACTCGCTGGGCAACTCATGGAGTCCCATCTAACCTTAATTCTCATCCCCATACCAATAATAAAAACACTATTTCACTAGTGCATAATGGAATCATTGAAAATTATCGAGAATTAAAGGAACAACTAGTAGCTAAGGGGTATAAATTCCATAGCGAAACAGATAGTGAAGTTGTCGTCCATCTACTAGATTCTTACTATGATGGTGATATGCTGAAAGCATTAAAAAAGGTCATTACTCACATTGATGGAAGTTACGCTTTATGCATTGTTTCTACTTTAGAGCCGGATGTAGTTTATGTAACTAAAAAAGACAGTCCATTAGTATTAGGGACAAGTGACTGTGCAAGTTTTGGGGCAAGTGATATTCCTGCTTTATTAGACTACACCAAAGATGTCTATTTTATTGATGATTTTGAAATTGCTAAATTATGTAAAAATAAAATAACTTTCTATGACGCTGAAGGCAACGAAATTCAAAAAGAAATTACACATATCCCTTATGATAATGAAGCAGCTCAAAAAGGCGGTTACGATACTTTCATGTTAAAAGAAATTCACGAACAGCCATATGCTATTAGTGAAACTTTAAGAGGCCGAGTTGAAGGTAATGATCGAATTATTTTGCCTGAACTAGAAATATTGAAAGAACGTTTTACAACTTTTAATAAAGTATATTTTGTCGCTTGCGGAACTGCATATCATGCTTGCCTTTCAGGAGCCAATATTATGGAACGCTTAACTGGTATTCCTACTTTTACCCAAGCCGCTTCAGAATTTAGATATGGTGACCCTATCATTGATGAAAAAACTCTGTGTATTTTTGTCTCACAATCGGGTGAAACTGCAGATACCATGGCTGCTTTACGTTTAGCAAAAAATAAAGGTTGTACTACGATTGCCGTAGCTAATGTTCTTGGTTCAACTATCTCGCGTGAAGCTGAAGCAACAATTTATACTTGTGCAGGACCAGAAATTGCTGTAGCAAGTACTAAAGCCTATACTACGCAAGTTATTGTCTTATTATTATTAGCAATGTATGTTGCACAGACCCTAGGAAAAGAAAATGATATCTATAAAGACATTATTAACGGAATTGCTAAATTGCCTAAACAAATCGAAAATATTTTAAAAGATGAACCACTATTTGAAAAATATGCGAACTATTTAAAAAATCAAAAAGATGCCTACTATATTGGGCGAAGTTTAGATTATGCTTCCGTCCTAGAGGGTGCTTTAAAACTAAAAGAAGTATCATATATCCATGCTGATGCTTATATTGCTGGTGAATTAAAGCATGGTCCAATTGCTTTGATTGAAGAAGGCAGTGTAGTAATTGCAGTTGCTACACAACCACATATAGCTTCAAAAACAATTAGCAATATTCAAGAAACAATTGCTCGAGGAGCAAAAGTCATTTTATTTACATTAACCGGTGAAGAGGTTGGAAATGTTGATGAAACTTATTACATGCCCGATGTAAATCCAATTTTACAAGCAGTATTAGTTGCAATCCCACTGCAGTTAATCAGTTATTATGCCGCTAAACTTAAAGGTTGCGATGTTGATAAACCTCGTAATTTAGCTAAATCAGTAACAGTTGAATAAATATATAAGAGCGTTGTTATCACGCTCTTTTTGTTTTCCAAGACATAAGCCACTAACAATCTATTCCCCTTGCATATCTTATAGTATGGAAGGAGATGAAACCCATGAATTCATGTAATCGAGATTTTTGTATCGATGACTGCTGCATGGACAATTGCTGTATTGAAGGTTGTTGCGTTGATGAACGTTGTGCCTTAGCGGCTGTTTTACAATCAGTTGCAATGCAAGAAGGTGCCTTAGCTGCAATTTTATGTGCTGAAAGTGAAAAAATTAAAAAAGCAGTATGTTTAGCTAAATGTATCGATGAATTAATTGCAATCAATGAATCAGCAGCACAGACAATTGGTACTGTAAAGGAACTAGAAAACGCATTAAAAGAAAAAGCCTGTTGTGCTATTGAAGCATTACAAGACCTACGCAATAATGATTCTTGTAAATAAAAACTAGTCTCTGGAATCTTCCAGAGACTTTATAAATTTAATAAATTAGTAGCAATCGTAAAATAGATCAACAATGACAAAGCATCAACGATCGTAGTGATAAACGGGCTAGCCATCACAGCGGGATCAAAGCCTAATTTATCAGCTAAAATTGGTAAAGTGCAGCCAACGATTTTAGCAATGATTACAGTAACTATCAAAGTTAGACAAACTACAGCAGCTATCATGATTGAAACATGATCAATAATCATCATTTTAATAAAATTACATGCTGCTAAAGTAACCCCAACTAAAATTGCAACTCTAAATTCTTTAAAAACAATTTTGACGATATCACTATGTTTGATTTCATCTAGTGACAAAGCCCGAATAATTGAGACAGAAGCTTGCGAACCTGAATTACCACCAGTATCCATTAACATTGGAATAAAAGCCGTTAAAATCACAGAGCCCGCTAAAGCATGCTCAAATCCTTGAATGATTTTTCCAGTAATAGAAGCTGAAATCATTAATAACAAAAGCCACGGTATTCTTTTTTTAAATGTTTCAAACGGGCCATTTTTAATATAAGGCTTGTCTGACGGTACCATTGCGGCCATTTTTTCGATATCTTCAGTTGTTTCTTCCTGCATGATATCAACAATATCATCAACTGTAATGATTCCAACTAAACGATTTTCATTATCAACCACAGGCATTGAAGTTAAGTCATATTTTTGAAAATCATGTGCTACATCCTCTTGATCCTCCATCGTATGAACTGTAATAAGATTATCGTTCATAATCTCCTCAATCAAAGCACTTTGTGATGATAAAACTAACTTTCTCAAAGTAACAATTCCCAAAAGATGACGAAAATTATCGATTACATAACAAGTATTGATTGTTTCTTTATCTACTCCAATACGTCTAATTCGTGCAATCGCTTCCTTAACTGTCATATCTGCACGTAAATCAACAAAATCGATATTCATATTACTACCTGCAGAATCTTCAGGATAGCGTAATAAATGATTTATATCACGACGAGTCTCAGGATTGGAAGCAGCAATAATTCGCTTCACAACATTAGCGGGTAACTCTTCAAGAAGTTCCATTACGTCATCTGAATAAAGATCATTAATAATATTCTCTAACTCTTTATTGGTTAACGAATCTATTAACGCATGTTCTCTGTCGCTTGACATATATGCAAAAATATCTGCAGCATCATCTTTTGGCAATAATCTAAATATACGTATCATATTTTCATCAGAAAAACCTTCGAGCATTTCGGCAACATCCACATCGTTCATTTCTTTTAAGATTTCTTTAATTTCCTTATATTTCCTTATTTCTAATAATTTTTCAATTAATTTAATTTGTTCCATTCGACTTTCCCCGTTTTTCATATCATTATTAATTATACCAAAGAGTATATGCTGATGAAAGACAAAAGGAAGATACCCACATCTTCCTTCGGTTTCTATTAAAATAATTTTTGTGGATAAACACCGACAGCTGTTAATTTTTGAATACTTTCAATAACTGTTTGTTTATCTTCTTTATATGTAACTCCAAACCAATTATCTAACGATTTTAACACAGTCACTTCAACCTGATTTTCTTTTAATAGTGAACCTATAATAGTTGGTAATAGATACTCATCTTTAAAATTATCATTCTCTAATTGAGATAAAAACAATTTGAACTTAGAATCTAAAATATCAAATATTTCTGGTTGTAGAGCCCACATATTCATTGATACCGGTACCTCGAGATCAAGTTCAATAATTTGATTTTCTTTTTTAACAAATGCACAATTATCACCTTTTTCAATATTATGTGTCTCAACAATATCACAAAGATGATTGTTTTGATCAACCGTGCACACCCCACGTGTTACACCACCATTATCACTCAAAGTATTTTTAAGTACAAAACTAACCATCGCAATCTGTTGTTTAGCCGTATTATCATGATTTTCATTTAAGTATTTATAAGCTTCTTCGTATGCCTGTTTACCATAATAGTCATCAGCATTAATAACTAAAAATGGTTCATTAATTACATCCTTGCAACATAAAATTGCCTGCCCTGTTCCCCATGGTTTTGTTCTTTGTTTAAATGTTTCTTGGTATTCGTCAGGAATATTATCTAGTTCTTGAAAAACATATTCAACATCAATAATTTGTTTGATTCGTGATCCAATCACAGCATCAAATTCTGCTTCTAAATCCTTACGAATAACGAAAACTACTTTATTAAAACCTGCCTTTTTAGCATCATAAATGGAATAATCCATGATTATTTCACCATTTGGTCCTACTGGTGCCAATTGTTTAATGCCACCTCCAAAACGACTACCAATTCCGGCCGCCATAATAACCAATGTAATATTCTTCATAAAGTCCCTCATTTCTAAATATTCTTCATTAATTATACACTATCTTTAACTATTTTAATAGTTATTGTAATAAGCAAATCGCAGCAAACAAATTAAAGTAGTATTAATATCAATATTTTGTTAGAATGAATATCATGGAGGGGGATTATGCAGACTTATCTATTATCAAGAAAATATTTTAAATTAGCATTCATTATTTATGCTTTTATCAATACACTTGCCCTAGGTTACCTAGGTTTCAATCTTAATATTTTGTTATTTATCATGATTGGATGGGGAGGACTTATCATTGGATGGGACTTTTATCAAAAACAAATTAATTACCATGATATTAAATTTATTTTAATTATTACCTATGGCCTAATTTTGTTCCTTGCAACAGCGATCAATCCATATAGTAATTTAAAATCATATTTAATTGCACTTTTACAGCTAATGATCTTTTTTTTAATCTACGGGAATCAAAAAAGTTTTTCATCAAACAATATCTACGATGAATTAAAAAGTATTATTCCTCTGACCAACCTATTAACCGGTCTAGCTGGAATCTGTTCTTTAATAATGTATTTATTTAAATTCTCGAAAATTCAAAATGGATGGCCAATCGGATTAGTAGGAAATCGATTATTTGGTGTATATTTTAATTGTAATCCTGCAGCCTTTTTGAGTGCAATTACTATTTTATTAGCACTTTATGCATTAAAAAACGAATATACACATCCACGATTATATAAACTAAATATCATTGTCCAACTATTATATATTATTTTGACTCAATGCCGAGCAGCTCTAGTTATTTTGGCTGTCATTTTGACTGGTTTAATATATACTTATTTTTTTAAAGATTGTTATTATTCAAAGTTAAAGAAATATCTATTTTCTTTAGGTCTTTCTATCATTATTTTCATTACTAGTATCATCACCGCTAACGGTCTATCATATTTAAGTGGTAATCATCACGAAACAAGCAGCCGTTTTCAAATTAATAAAGTAATTGAATCAATTGAATTGTTTTTTCAAGGAGATTTTCAGCTAAGTTTAGATCAAATTAATCAGATCAGCAGTGGACGTATTGAATTATTTAATACTTCAATTGAAATTTGGCAAACCAACCCTATTTTAGGAATTGGTGCCGGTAATTTTCAAACTATTGGTAGGCACCTGACCAACAGTAATGTTGTCAAACAAATCCAGGTTGTTCATAGTCATAATGTCTTTTTGGAAACTCTTGTAACAACTGGAATCGCTGGAGCGAGTCTATTTATAATATTTTTTATTGCTTCATTTAAATCTATTCTAAAATTATTTAAAGTAAAACAGCAAAGTTCCAATTATTTAAAGATAATGATTTTTACATTAATTGTTGTTAGTGAATTTATTGGCGGAATGTTTGACTATGGCGTTTTTTATGTTTATTCTTTATCAGCAACTCTTTGTTGGTTATTTCTTGGTTATCTACATGATTATCATTAAAAAAGCTTATTCAAAATAAGGGTGAACCCTCTCTTAGAAGCTGAGTTGAATTCAATTCAGCTTTTTTGTAAAGAAAAAAGACGCCAAAGCGTCCAATTATTGGCTCTATACTAAAACTGGAGGGGAAATATATCCTGCTCCAGTTTTCTTATATTT
>NZ_JAHOCB010000041.1:0-26734 GCF_019125875.1 Erysipelatoclostridium sp. MSK.23.31
AGAAAAGAGATAGCTTTCGCTATCTCTTAAGCCCCTCCACTATTGACACGGAGCCACGAAAAAATGATATTTTTTCGTTACATGGTAGTGAATATGATAAAAGAGCTCTTTTTGCTCATTTAATTGGGATTGAAGCTTCACAACCAATAACTAGCCTACAACACTTTCAACAGTATTTTCAAAATTTTCATCTTTCTGAAATAGAAGCTATAATCGACTCTGTTTTAAAGAAATATAATATTCGAGTTGACGATATTCACTATCAAAATCTTGTGATGAATACATCTATCACGCTTCAAAGAATTTTTGTTGGAAGTGACATCGAACCCCTGCCGTTTTCATACTCCTTATCAAATGACGAAATTATTTGCCAGCTGTCCAAAGACCTATGTCATAACCTAGAAGAATATTTTAATCTTCATTTTGCTCAAACAGATAATGAATATATGCAAGTCCTTTGTATTGGTTCGATTAAAATAAACGAAGAAAATTATGAAACCCAAATTTTATATAATGATTATAGTTTTGTTTATAAAATTAAAGAAATTCTCGATGATCTTGTTGAACACTTTTCATTGCAACTTAATTATCAAATGTCTTTAAATCATTTTGCTTTACATATTCATCGTTTATTTTTTAGAAATCATTCTTCGCTTTACTTTCAAAATGACTTCCATAATAACCTTAAAAATACCCATCCTTTCATTTATGAGTTAGCTGTTTATTTTGCCTATAAATTTCAAGAAAGTTTCAATATTACAGTGAATATTAACGAAATTGGCCTATTGGCAATTCATTTAGGTTTAATGATTCAATCCAATGAAGAAAATAAACAATATCTAAAAGCACTATGTATTTGTCCAGAGTATAATGATTTACGAAAGCATTTTGCCAATCAATTTTTATTAAACTTTGGTGATAATGTACAATTAATTAGTTTTATTTCTTCTAAAAAGAATATTCAAGACTATCATTTTGATTTTTTGATTTCTACTATTAATGACTATGAAAGCCCCGATTGTATGGTAATCAGCCCCTTGCTATTATCACAAGATATTGATAAATTGAATCTTAAAATCAATCTATTAAAAGAGAAAAAGAAAAAAGATCTGCTAAAAAAGGAATTATCTAAATACATTGATCCTAAACTCTTTTTTAGAAATGTTGATTTTACATGTAAAAAGGATGCTATTTTATTTTTATGCAGTCAAATGTTAAAACATGGTGATGCTAAAACAGATTTTGTTGATAGTGTATTTGAACGCGAAAAAATATCAACAACTTCATTTTTTAATAAATTTGCAGTTCCTCATGCAATTCATTTTGGTGATGTAAAAACCCGAATTACTTTTTTATTGAATGACAAAGCAATTCCTTGGGGTGATACCTCCGTTCATTTAGTCATGCTTATTTCAATAAATGAAAAAGACATAATGACTTTCAATACAATCTATTCTTCAATTATTGATCTTTTATTAGATGATGAGTCTTTTGATGAAATGTTGAAAATCAAAACATTTGATGAATTATCAGTTTATTTAGAAAATCATGTTTAAAAAAGTTGTAATGCTTTATTCATTACAACTTTTTAATCTTTATGCAAAGATATTTCATTTATTAAAATATTATGTTCCCGATGATTTGAATCCACAAAATTAACTGTACCATTTTCATTCAACTTAGTAAATGTAACTAAACCATAATCTTGAAATTCAACCTGTTTATCCTTTAAATAAGCAATATCATTAGCATAATCAAGAATTTTATCATACGAACCTTGCTGATAAAGACTATAGTATATCTTAAAATATGTTAACATTGCTATCATTAGTGATTTAACTTGATATGTCTGGCCAGTTTTCATCTTCATTGAAGCATAATCACCGTTTATTGAATTAACATTTAATCCAACTCCAACTACAACCCCTTCTAAATCAGTTTGATAGATTGCCTCTACTAAGATTCCACAAATCTTTAAATCATCAACATAAATATCATTGGGCCACTTAATTTTAGCTTTTATTCCATAACGATCTAGTAACCCCGCCACACTACAAGCAACTAGCTGTGTCATTTTATGAAGGTCTTGGGGTTTTTTAAAATCTTTTACCAAAATACTCATCAGCAAGTCATCACCATTCTTACTTTGCCAAACGTGTCCATTCCGACCCCGACCATTTGTTTGATAATTACAACGAACTACACTTAGATTAGGAAGTTTATTTAAATTACGTTTTACGTAATCATTTGTAGAATCGACTTCGTCTAATTCAATATAACTCATAATATCACCCCATTACTATACTTCTATTATATTAGAAATTTAGGAAAACAACAAATATTTATTATAAAGTTTTATTCTAATGCACCCTTTACTTTTTTTCTAGTGAAACAACGATCTTGACGATTAGCTAAAGCGCTAACCCGGGCTTCTAGCAGTATTTTTCTACCACTTTCATTACGAGTATAAATAACCTGATAATTACCAATAAACGGCTTCATATAGCCAGCAAATATATGCGCATCTTCTTTTCTTTTAGCAAAACTATCAGGAATTGCAAAATAACAATCTAATTTATTTTTTCGTTTAGGATTATAAAGAATATAACGTTGATTATCAATAGATGCAAAAAATTCATTGATGCATTTGGCAAACAAAGCCTTATCATGCCCTGTTCCCCCTAATAAATATATTGCATGTATCGCATTAAAAGAATCTGTTTCAACGCGACTATTCAAAGAATCCAGCTGATTGGTTTTTTCTAACGCATTTCTAATTCCTTTGCCAAATATTTCTAAACGACCTAAAGGATTTGCTAATGTATAAAGTTTTTTGATGCTCAAAAGAATACTCATAACAAATATTCCAACATAAATTATCACCACTAGATATTCTAAAATATCTATCAAGGTCAATGATTTTAGAAATGGTATTCCAATGACAGCACCAATAATCCCACTAAAAACAATTATCAGTAAAGTTCTTAAAGCATCCATAAACATAACGACAGTTATAAATTCTTCTTTAACTTCAGTTTCTTCAACAATTTCAATTTTGTCATAGACAGCTAACGAATCTTCCCATCTTTTCTTTAATTGACTACGCTTTGAAGATAGTTTAAGCATATCTTTATTAATTTTTTTTATATTTCCTGGACTAAATGGCAATTTAATTGCGCTAAGTCGCAAGATTCCATTTTCAATTATATCCTGCTGATAATGCAACCCTAAAAAATGTTCCATTCTCCTTGCAAGCGTTTGAAAATCTTCACTACCGCCATCATCATAATGACCTGTTAACTTTTCTTTTGGTCTAACACAAACTAAATGCCAAATATTACTTGTTTTATTGGGCGTTTTCTCAAAAACTCTAATAGCTCGTCCACGCATTTGATTACTTAACATATATGAGCCTACAAAGCTAGCCAAAATAAGCGAATTAACACACGGTGAATCCCAACCTTCTCCAAGTAAAGATTTAGTTCCTATCAAAACTTGCATATAACCCTGCGCAAATACCTCACTGATTACCCCTGTTATAAAATTACGGTTTCCACTAATTTCAACTTTTACATAATCATCTAATTTTCCAATTTGATGGAAGCTGATTTTACTAGGTTCTTCAACTAATTCTATTAATGCTGTTTGAGCATCCTTGGGGATAATAATCATTGTGCCACATAAAACACCAAATTTAATTGCTGTCTTATTTTTAGCACTATCACGCCTTAGTTGTTCAAAAAATGGTAAAACGCCTAAATTATTCACATCTTTGCTTTCATCACCTAATGCCCGTTCGTATTCTTTTCGAATATAATCAGTAAGAATCAAAAGTCGTAATTCTTGTTTCATCGTTTTATATTCATAATTAACAATTTCTTTAATGCTTTCACATTTACCAACCGAATTTATTAGCATTTTTTCAATTGCTTGATTTAAACACAAAGAAACTTTTCGTTTTTCGATTAAACCTTTAGACTTCAATTCACGAATCAATTCATCACGGTATTGTTCTTCAACTCGATATGAAGCAATATCATCATATAAAAAGCCTTGCAGTAAAATTTCTAACCATTTAAGTGATAAGGGTTCTAACGATTTATATCCTAAAAGCTTTTGATACTTATTCGCACTGCACACTCCCTTAGTATTTAAAAAAATTATCATTGCTGATAAATAGCTCGGATCATCTAATAGCTCATCATCACTTACTTCCTCAGTAAAAAAGCGATGACTCATAATAGCCTTACAAAAATATTCATCTTGTATTAGCTGCTCCAAAATACTTTGACTATTTTCCTCAAAGATACTTAATTTTTGTTTTTCTTGAGAGGCCGGATAATTGAAATAAACATAATCTTGATGTGGACATAAAGTACCATCTTTAACTAATTCTGGAACTGTTATCTCTTCATCAATATCACCACACATATCCATATACCTAGTCCACATGCTTAGATTAGAATCATATGGCGGAGTTGCTGTTAGAGCCACTGTGAAAATATTATTAAATGCTTTTTTAAATTCTTCTAATGATTTCCACCACTCACTTCGAAGATGATGACATTCATCTAGACATAAAGTTCCTAATTGGCATTCTTTAAAATTACTGATTACATCAAAATTATGATAATCAACTTCTTCAACTGTTTTAAATTCATCATTAGTCTCTACTAGTTCACCACAATAATGACTCATCGCACTATGTAGTGCCTGATATGTCACGACAGTAATTAATTTTGGTTTTTTTAAATCTTGAGAAAGATATTGATCGCGATTTTCTTGTTTAACTAAAAAAGCTTCACAAATACGCTCTACCCATTGTTCACGAATCGTTATTGATGGGACTAAGATTAAAGCCGAGTAATCGATTCTTTTTATTAATTCAATTCCCAAAGTTGTTTTTCCTGAACCAGGTGCAGCAACAATATGAATTTTACGATCTTGACTATAACGGTCATATTTATCAAGAACACGTTGTTGATAACTGCGCCAAGTGCCCTTGAAATGCAAAATTTGTTCTAACATCCAATCCCTCCTATTACCTTTATTTATACATATCAACCTTAAAACATCAATACAAATCAACTTAATTTTATGATAAAAATTCTCCTTCCACTAAAAAAGTAGTACAATAATAATCAAAGGTGGTGTAATTATGACGATGTATATTCAAACCCAAAATCAATATACCCAATTCCAAAGTGATGAGTTAACTGATTTACTTGGTAAGATTAGTTTTACTATCAATAAATTTGGACTTTGGCAAAGTAATCACGATACTAGAGCAAATTATATTACTGATGATATTGAAATTGTCTATTATCGAGAAGGTGGGTCTATTACAACCATTGGCAATAAAAAATACACCTGCCCACCCCACAGCTTTCTCATCATCGAACCCTATAAGCTCAACACTTCAATAAATACTGGAAATACTAACTACAGCTATTATTTTTTTCATTTTGATATTGAACCCCTATCATTGCGCCAACAATTTATTACTTTCTTAACAAAACACGGGCATTTAATATATAAAGAAGAAATAAAAGACTTCAAAGAAATGCTAGAACGTTTATTAATCGAAGCTAGTGAAAAAGAAATTGGCTATTCAAGCATTATAACCTCTGCTTTGATTCGAGTTGTTGTAGAGATAATCCGCGCTCAGCTTAAAAGGAATAATGACCATATTTCACAAATAACAGATTTACCACATATCGAATTAGTTAATGATGCCATTAAGTATATTCATGACCATCTTCATGAACCAATTAAACTAACCGCAATGGCTTTACAACTAGGTGTTTCAACAAGTATGTTATATAAATCTTTTATTGCAATTTTAGCAATTCCTCCACTAACTTATATTCATCAACAAAAAGTTCTCTATGCTCAAAGAATGCTGGCTCATGGTAAAAGTGTTACAATGATTGCAAATGACCTGGGATATTCATCAGCCTATCATCTATCTAAAACTTTTAAACAAATCACAGGGGTCAGTCCACGTGAATATAAGAAAAATATTAAGTTATTATAAGCATATACGAAAATGTATATGTTTTTTAATTGATACAATATGTTTTATATATATGTAAGTGCTATCATATCTTTATAAGGGAGGTATGAATTTGGAAAATAAATATCAAAAACTCTTTCAACCAATAAAAATTAATCAGCTGGAAGTAAAAAATCGAATTTTTATGTCGCCAATGTCAACAAACTTTGCAACAAAAGATGGGTATGTTACTGATGAAATGATCTATTACTATAGCAGAAGAGCAAAAGGTGGCGTTGGTCTGATTGTAACTGAAGTAACAATGATTGAGCCAACCTACAAATATATTGCTCATACTTTATCAATTCAAGATGATTCCTATCTTGAAGGATGGCAAAAATTAGCTAATGAAATTCATAAGTATGATAGTAAGGTCGTAGCCCAACTACTGCACCCAGCATATATGGCAATTCCTTTCCCGGAAACACCACAATTAGTTGGTCCAAGTGAGGTTGGTCCATACTATGCTAAAACTCCTCCGCGACCTTTGACAAAAGAAGAAATCAGTATAATTGTTGAACAATTTGGTGATGGTGCCTTACGGTTAAAAAAAGCAGGAATAGATGGTGTTGAAATTCATGCTGCACACGCACATGCATTACTAGGAGGATTTTTATCTCCACTCTATAATAAACGAATTGATGAATACGGTGGTGACATAACTCATCGCATTCGTCTACTTTTAGAAGTAATTGCAAATGTTCGAAAAAAATGTGGGCGTGATTTCGCTATTATTGTTCGTATCAGCGGTGATGATTATGAAGCCGGCGGACAATCATTACACGAAGGATGTTATATTGCTAAAAGATTAGAAGCTGCTCAAGTTGATATGATCCATGTTTCTGGGGGAACTACTATCCACCGCGGCAGCTCAATTGCACCCCCTGGAACACCACAAGCGAGTCATATTGACAGCGCACGAGAAATAAAAAAATGTGTTAATATCCCTGTTTCAACCGTAGGTCGTTTGAATGAACCTTGGATTCTCGAAGAAGTTTTAGAAAGAGATTTAGCAGACGTATGTATGGTAGGTCGCTCACTCTTATGTGATCCTGATTTTGTTAATAAGATCAAAAATGGTCAAGAAGATGATATTCGTCCATGTATTGGATGCTTGGGATGTTTAAGCTCGACCATGTTAAAAGATCATGTTGAATGTGGAATTAATCCATCATTGACAAGTGAGAATGAAGAAACTGTAACACCTGCGACAATATCCCAAAATATCCTAGTTATCGGAGGAGGTCCAGCTGGATTAGAGGCAGCTTATATTTTATCAAAGCGTGGACACAAAGTTACCCTTGCTGAACGTCATCATACATTAGGCGGCGCAATGATCGTTGCAGGTTATCCTATTGCTAAACAGCACTTTGCTCAAACTACTAAATATTTCATTAAACGAGTGATCGATTGTAATATCAAAATCGAATTAAACACGATTGTTGATCAAGCCTATTTATCACAGCATCATTATGATCATATCATCGTCGCAACCGGAGCCAAACCATTACGACTTGATATTTTTAAAAATCATCCTCATACTGGTACCGGACAAGATGTGCTTCTTGGCAAAATGTGGACAGGTAAAAATATTGTCGTTGTTGGAGGAGGCTCTGTTGGCTGTGAAGTTGCTGATTTTGTTGCCCCATTAGTTAATGACCGCCATCCAAATAATAAAAAAGTAACTGTTATTGAAATGAAATCAAATATTATTATGGATGATACTTCACCATCACGAAGTATTTTAGTTCAAAGGATGGCTGATAAAGGCGTGAACATTATTACTGATAGTAGAGTCGTTAAAGTTACACCAACAACTCTCGAATATCAAAAAGATGGCAATACTATTACAATTGAGAATGTTGATACAATCATTGAAGCTACTGGTTATTATGCTGATCATGAGTTAAAAAAAACCCTCGATCAAATGCAACTTAGCTACAACGTCTTAGGTGACGCTGCAACCCCAGGAAAAATTAAAAATGCTATAAGTGACGCATATCATTTATGTAAAAATATTTAATCAAAGGAGAAAATATATGAATTTACTAAAACCTATTAAAGTTGGAAAAATTACTTTAAAAAACCGAATTATGTTTCCCCCAATGACAACCGGGTATGAAGAAAGAGATGGTTCAATCGGTGAACAAAGTTTTAATTTCTATAAACGTTTAGCGCAAGGCGATGTTGCTTATATTGTTTTAGGTGATGTTGCTCCAGTCAATACTGTTTCCCCTACACCTAAACTTTTTCATGACGGTCAAATCGAAGCTTTCAAAAAATTAAGCGATGCCTTACATGAGTATGATTGCAAACTAGGGATTCAAATCTTTCATCCTGAATATGATGTTGATGCTCTAGCAGAATTATTTAGAAAAGGTGATATGCAGGCTGCACGTGCTAAATTACATCATGACATGCTACATTATATCGATGAAGTAACTGAAGCCCAGCTTACAGCAATTATTGATAAAATCGGCGCTTGTGTTAAGCGTGCTGCCGCCGCGGGGGTGGATGTTATTGAGGTTCATGGTGATCGTCTTGTCGGTTCCCTTTGCTCAACCATTCTAAATCACCGAAATGATAATTATGGTGGTTCATTTGAAAACCGTATTCGCTTTGCTCTCGAAGTTGTCAAAGTAATTAAAGAAAATGCTCCAGATATTTGCATCGATTATAAACTGCCAATTATCACTGAAAATCCGCTTCGTGGTAAAGGAGGCCTAAAAATTGATGAAGCTATTAAATTGGCTACTATCTTAGAGGCTCATGGAGTTGATATGATCCATGTTGGTCAAGCCAATCATACTGGAAATATGAATGATACCATTCCTGCAATGGGAACTCAACCATACTGTTTTATGAATAAATATACAAAACAAATTAAAGATGTTGTTACGATTCCAGTGTCTTCTGTTGGACGAATCCTTACTCCCCAAAATGGTGAATCCTTGATTGATAACGGGATTTGTGACATTATTGGTTTAGGTCGTTCATTATTAGCTGATCCTGATTATGTTAAAAAATTAAAAAATAATGAAGCTGCTCGAATTCGTCATTGTATGATGTGTAATAAAGGCTGTACCGATGCAATCCAAAATAGACAATTTTTAAGCTGTGTTTTAAATGCTGAAAATGGTTATGAATACAAACGAATAATTACCCCAGCAGCAACAAAGAAAAAAGTTGTAGTTGTTGGAGGGGGACCAGCAGGTTTAGAAGCTGCTCGGGTAGCAAAAACAAAAGGACATGATGTTATTTTATTTGAACAAGACACTAGATTAGGTGGTCAACTTAATATTGCAGCGATTCCACCACGTAAAGCTGAAATGAATCGGGCTATCAATTACTTATCAAATGAAATGAAAATATTGAATGTTGATTTAAGATTAGGTAAAAAAGCAACTAGTACAGATATATTAAACGAACATCCTGATAGTGTTATCATCGCTGTTGGTGCCAATAATGCTTCCCTACCAATTCCTGGCAGTGATTTAACTCATGTGTTAGATGCTTGGAAAGTTCTTAACTATGAACAATTCCCTAGTGGCCATGTAGCGATTATTGGCGGTGGTCTAGTCGGAGCGGAAACTGCAGAATTTTTAGCACAAATGGGCTTGGACGTTACTGTCATAGAAATGCTTGAAGAAATTGCAAAAGAAGAATCATCAACTGTAAAGCCAGTAATGTTTGAAGATTTTGAAAAACATCAAGTTAAATTATTGACTAAAACAAAGGTAATTGAAATTAAAAACGATTGTATCAAAGCTGCTAATGGCGATGGTGAATTAACGATTCCATGTGATTATGTTATTTTAGCTACTGGAGCTAAACCTAATCCATTTGATGTCAGTGAATTAACAGCTCACAATATTGATATTCATCTTGTTGGTGACTGCAATGAAAAAGCTGCTGATATTAATAATGCCATTACTCAAGGTTATTTAGCAGCCAACAGTATTTAAAACTCTTATTATCTAGACTAAAAAGAATTAATCATAACATTTAAATGTTTAAGATTAATTCTTTTTTATTCTTATTAACTATCTACTATTACTAGCCATTCTAAACCACGTATAATTTTTTCCTTTGATTGATACTGATAATTGATAAATATTTTCTGGCCAAGTACATCCGCCAAAGCCTCCATCCCCGATAGCATGAATATCACATCCGGTTTGTTTCATTAAAAGGGCAACCTGCCGAATTGTATCCTCATCGGCACATTCGACCGAACTATTTAAAAAACTCATGGCTAAAGTACCTGGTTTATAGCGATGAATATATTCTACTAATTCTCTAATCATATCTACTGTGATTCCTGCTCTAGTCCCTGGAGCTGGTAAATCGATACAGTCAGCACCAGCATCAATAAGTCTTTTAATAACATCTTTGGTATCATATGCTGCTAAAGGATCACCTAGTACCTTTTCTTCGATACCATCTTCCCACTTGCCAGCAAACAAGAAAATATCATCTCCACATATTTCTTTTACTAATTTGGTTGCTTCAATTACATCTTCAATCGATGTTCCAGAACCTGGATTACCACCCAATACAATAAAATCCACTCCTAAAGCAACTGCTTTTAAAATATGTTCTTTTGTTGCTAACATTCCAGCCAATCGGTAAAGTGTTTTTTCATCAGAACGCTTTTCTCCCTTCTTAGGACACCCTAAATAAACACCAATTGGACAATTGCATTTTTCTTTAAGCTCTTTGATAGTTAAGCCGCACAATCCTGGATTATTTTCAAAATTATCTAAATCTATAGTATTAAGCATAACCATATCTGCACCAAACGAACAAAGCAATTCAGCATTTGTCACACCCATTACCGTCCCTGGGCCAGCAAAAATTAAATGTTGTCCCATGATAACTCGACCTTCCGATTTATAGATAGATTCTTTTAATTCTAAAGGACCCATTTTGTTTATCTCACTCTTTGAAGCATTAATCAATCTTTTTACGTTGCTCATAATTTTTCCTCATTTCTAGATTTTGTTTTCTTCAAGTGTTTTTTCTTGATTACTTTTTTTCTCTGCTTCTAAAGCCTGATTGTCACAAATCTTAAAAAATGGGTAATAAATTATACATGATAACAAGCACATAATTACAATCATGATTCCTAAACTAATTCCCCCACCTAAAATAAATCCCGCAATTGGACCTGGAATTGTCATTACACTTAACATTAAGGCGGGAATATTCACAACACCTGTAACCATCAACAAATAACCAATAATCATAAATACAAGTGGTGTTAAAATAAACGGAATAAACATAATTGGATTTAATACGATTGGAAAACCAAAAATAACAGGCTCTACGATATTAAACATCCCCGGAACAAAACACACTTTTCCAAACGCTTTAAAACGTTCGCTTTTAGCAAATATTGCCATATCGCAAGTAAGCCCAAATAAACATCCTGGTCCACCAATAAACTGACAAAAAACAAAGAAAAACATATAAGTTGTGACTAAGGTTACAGGTTCTCCGGCCATATAATTATTTAAATTTGTAATTGCTGGTTCCATCCAAATTACCATCATGACAGAAAGTACAACTGAAGTACCATGAATTCCAACCCACCATAACAGCAATAATATTAACATACTAATCAACATGGCTGGAAAACTATTACCTAAACTTACTAAAGGCGCTTGAACCATAGTATAAATAAAATTTTGAATATTTCCATAAGATGTTACAGCAAATCCAGACCTTACCAATAAAAACAAGGCTGATACTAAAAATGCTGGAACAACAGCTTCAAATGGTTTAGAAACCATTTCCGGTACCGAATCTGGTAATTTTATTTTCCAATTATGATTAACGGCAAAAGCAAAAACATATGCCCCAATAATCCCACATAACATGGCAGTGAAGATACCACTAGCACCTAAGTTATCAACTGGGATAACATTTTTTATCAATGTTACAGCTCCATTTGTATTATCAACATTGTTATAAGAAAATGGTGTAACCAACAATAGTGATAATAACGAAACAATTGCTGTTTGAAATGGATTAACATTAAACTTTTCACCTAAATTATAACCTAAAGCAAAAATGAAATATAATGCTGTTAAATTACAAACAGCAACCCCTACAGCTAAAGCATCAGATATTCCAGTAGACGATAAAAAATTTGTATACCAGTCTCCCAATGGTAAACCCTGAAATAATGAAAATACAGCTCCTCCTAATAACGCTGGCATCACTTTCATAAATGCGCCACTTATTGCACTTAAAATAAAATTGTTTTCAATCTTCTGTGCAAAAGGTATAACTTTATTTTGGATAAAATCATTCATAATTTTTCCTCCTCCTAACTTTATAACTACATTTTATCTAGAAGTATAATCATTTAAGAGTACATAAAACTTTTCATTAGTCCAAAATAAAAACCAATAAAAAAAATAAGTGCTAAGGTTTCATTTTTTGAAACTTTAATACTTATCCTTGGTTATTTAATCTTGCTAATAAGCTTTCAATAATCTTCATTAATTCAAATTTCTTCTTAATCCCTGGCTGTTCGTGTATCTCTAAAAAACGTTTATGAGTATACGAGCTCTTTAAAGATATGATATAATTATTTTCGTCATTTAAATGTCTATAAATATTCCTGATCAAAGCATTGGATATATTATAATCATAGTATTTTTCTAAACTTATCTGAAGATGACTATAAAAATATAACGTATGTTCATCCATATTAATAGCTAAATTGTTATCTTCTTCATTAATTATATAAATATCATAACCTAATACATAAAAATATTTCAAATACATTTTCCAAATCAACATTGCTTCTCGCTCACCAAATAAAATAATTTGATGACAATGATTACATGCTATAACTAAATCATCAAGTTTATCACGATCATCGAGCAAATAAATAAAATCACAAATCACAGCATTAAATTCTCTTACAAAAGTCTTTTTAAAATCCGTGAAATGACTAGTTTTTATACTTTTACAAAATCTAATGATTGATGATTTAGATAGACCGGTATCATAAATAACATCCTCTAAAGATAGTTCTATTAGCTTTTCCCTTTGGTTTAAAAAATATTTAACAAGAATTTGATCCGTATTATTAATTTTTGCATTCATTGATAAATCTAAAAGTATATCGATCATTTTATCACTGCTCCTGATAAATAATCTCGTGATAATAAAATTTAATCAAATCAAAATAATACAACAACAAATACTCAGTCTCAAACATTTCATTATTAGATAATATATTAATTACCTCAAAAACATTGTAATGAAAATTTATTTTTGTTTCGCCTGAAAAAATAATAACTTTATTAGCTTTATTTCCTAAAATCGACACTAAATTATCATCAGATAAAAAAAGTCTACCAGTACCTGAAATCAATATAATTAAATCATTATCCTCTATTTCAATAGAATTATCTTTTAATAAAGACGACATTATCACTGTCTTCCCCATTGAAATCATATCAATTTGAAAATTAAAAAGAATTGGAGTTATCGTAGGGGAAGCAACAATAATAACTCTCTGACTTTGAGCTATTTCTTTAATGATCAACTTTAATTTCATTTTATCATTGAATTCTAATGGATAATCAACTAAATGTGAAACCGCTACAGCTAATCGTTTTTTGTTAAAAATCTTATAACCTCGATATATCTGATCTTTACGAACATCCAATTCACTTTCTAATCTTTCTTTAAAAATCGAATAATTAGAATAACCAAATTTTTTTAAAAACTGTTTTACTGTTGGAACTGAAACAAAACAGCCATCAGCCACATCTTGTAAAGTAATACTTCCTATATGATTAATATTTTCTATAATATATTTGGCAATATAATAATTTAAATCTTTATTATTAGAGTTATTAACAATTGATAAAAAATAAGCTAAGCACATAAACATATTATCTTCCTCCACTCATTATTACCATTATATAATATTAATTAAATTTATTCATTTAAAAATTAGCTTTCTTGTACCAGCAAAAAGCTCCAATCAAATTTGCATCATTATAATAATGACACACTTTGATCTCTGGTGGAGTTACCGGAACTGGGATGCAATCAAATAAATCACTCACTTCTTTCTTTAACATTGTTAATAATAACGGCTGAGTACTAATCCCTCCACCAATACTAATATTCTCTAAATCTAATAACATTTGCATATTAAAAATATATCTTGCAAGATTTTTAGTATAATCCCGTAGTATTTCTAAACTAGCAATATCATTATGATTAGCCTTGTTAAAAAAGGCTAATCCATCGATCGAATTTCGCTCTAATGCAAATCGTTTTTCATAATTTCTCGTTAAATAACCTACACCGCCAATCAATCCAAATGTATTTTGCCAATCAAAGTCATGTTTAGAATCAATTAAAGAAAACGTAGCTGCTCCAGCAAAATAATTACACCCACGATATAATTCCCCGTTAATAATAATTGCGCATCCAACTCCAGTACCCAATACTAGTACTGCCCCATTACTCGTTTCTTTTAATGAGCCTCTATACAATTCTGCTAATGCCGCACAATTACCATCATTTTCAATCGAAACTGGTACGTGGCATTTACTCCAAAGGATTTGTTTAATATTTTTATTATCATTAAATCTATAACTACCACCATTTTTTATTAAACCTGTAAAGGGATTCATTTCCCCACAATAACTAATCGCAATTCCGGATAATTTCATGTGTATAGTTTTAAATAAATCCACTACCCAGGTAATCATTTCATCATGACTTTGAAATATTTTATTTTCTTTATTTACATCATATAACTGAAAGTTTTCATCAATAATTGCATATTTAACTCCGGTGCCACCAAAATCTAAACATAAATATTTCATTATTTAATCCCTCATTTCTTAACACTTTAAAGTTATCATAGTTAAAAAAAATATAAATACTATATAATTTTTGGTTGTGTCAAAAAATGAAACATAGAAATCTAATATGAACTGTTAGCTATGATTATTGTATTGCAGCAAATAAATCTTTATCTTTGTTAATATCTTCTTGAATGACTTTTTTGATATATAAAGCTAACATATATGGCATTTTTTCTTCAAATGTATCTAACTGGCAATTTAATAATTCCTTGACTTTAGTCATTCTATAATTAATCGTATTTCGGTGCATATATAAATTTTTGGCCATCGCTACTTGACTGCCATCATGAATCAGGTAATAGAACAATGTCTTTTCTAATTCACTATGATGTTTTTGATCATAATCTATTAAAGGCTTTAATAAATGCTGATACATTCCTGATAAAATTTGTTTATCCTCGATTGAAAATAAGATTTGATAAACTCCCATCTCTTCAAAAAGAATCATCGGATATTTAAATTGTTCTGCCATTGCAACTGCAGCTCGAGCTCGTTTATAACTTAAGATTACTTGTCTAAAATCTGTCATTGGCGTTCCAATACCTAAGTGAATAAATCTTGAAGGCATTCGCTTCTTTGTTCTTTTATACATTTTATCAGTAATTTTCTCTAATGAATCCGGATCTAAATTATTTACAATTAATACAAAATACCCATCAAACCAAAAAAATGTATATGGGCTTTGTATTTTTTCAAAACATAATTCCAATTGAAAAGAAACTCTACGTCGTTCAATTGCATCAAACTGATCAGAATCTTCAATTCCAATTAAAACAACTTGAAAAAAACCATCCACATCAAATGCACCTAACAATTGCTGCCGAACCTCCTCAACAACTTGAGGAGTTGTAAAAACATTCTGAAATAATTTTGAAATCTGATTGTCTTCTCGTTGTGAATATAAACAGCGCATACTAAAATCCTTAATTAAATCTGCCATGTGTACTTCCCAGGGTGTCGTTAACAGCGGAAAATCCTGCTCATTACAATAGTCAATTATATCTTGAGGAATTTCAAATATATATTTACCTGTATTGATAACTAATCCAACACTATGGTATTTAACCAAACACTTGATAAAATCAAATAACGAATCGTGACTTTGAAATCCTAAACCTGTTGTAACTGCCAATTCTTTTCCCCATAATTGTTGAATAATTGTCGTATCCTCAATCATGTGAACCCAACTCATCGCATTTGAACAGCCCTCACGACCAGCTAACAATTTTAAATGATATTGCTCTTGAGTTTGTACTAACGCATCTTCAATCGTAAATCCCATTTTACTCACTTCCTTTATATTTATTTTACCATTATTTGTGCATGATGCACAAATAAATCTTATTTTTTTATTATTTCTGTCTCTATAATTATTAAAATATTAATATATAATATAATTGTATTAAAAATAGAACATCTAGGAGGGACATAACATGAACATTTCTTATGGATATTACGTACTAACTGACAACTTTGATACTTGCCCAACTTGGGTTCGTGATGAAGGATATTTCAATTGTGAAAACTTTTCAAAATTCTTTAAGTTTTTTAAAAAGAAATAAATAATAATGAGCATTCATAACGAATGCTCTTTTTCTTTTAAGATTTAAATTATGCTATTAGATAATTATTTTATATTTAAAGCAGCTTCATAACCTTCTTTAACTGCTGGTAAAGCATTACCTGCCTTAATTGCGCCACCTACTACTTGAACATCTTCACATAATTCATTTGCAATTTTTTCTAACGGATTATAGGCTTTATATCCAAATGCTAAGACAACTAAGTCAGCAGAAATAACTTCTTTTTCTCCCTGTTCATTAATAAATGCCACTCCATCATCTAAAATTTCTGTCACAGTACAATTAGCTCTGGCAGTTACTCCTGATTCATTCATAATTGGTAATAGACAGCTCATATTAATGGGATCCATATCAGTCAAAACAGCTGGTTTCATTTCTAGAACTGTTACATGACGATGCGTTTGAGCAATAAATGTGGCAGTTTCACAACCAACTTCGCCCCCTCCGCAAACAACGATATGCTCAACTTTTGTAGCGATTTTTCCTAATAACACATCTTCAGCATTGACTACATTTTCTTTATCGATACCTTTGATTGCCGGCACCAGCGGTCTTGCTCCAGTAGCCAAAATAATAGCATCCGGGTTTTCTTGTTCAATCATCTCTTTTGTTACTAAAGTATTTAAATGTACTTTTACATGCAGATCCTCTAAATTCTTTTTAAATACAGATATTAATGTTGTTAATTCTCCTTTACCAATTGGATAAGCTGCAGATCTAAATTGACCGCCAACTTCTTCCTGAGCCTCATAAACAGTTACATTGTGACCTATCATTGCCGCAGTTTCAGCCGCCTGCAGACCAGCAGGTCCCCCTCCAACAATCATTACTTTTTTTGCTTTTTCTACAATGTTCATTGAATTTTCATATTCACGTCCTACCCGTGGATTAACTAAGCAAGTGACTTCTTGATTAAAAAATAATGGCATTTCACATCCTTGTAGACACCCGATACACATTTTAATATTCCCATATTTTTCTGCCTTTGCTTTATTAGGTAAATCTGGATCAGTCAATGAACCACGCCCCATTCCAATAAAATCAGCTTTATCCATGTTAATTAATGTATCTGCCATTTGCGGATCGTTAATTCGATTAGTTACAATTACTGGTAAATCAACCAATTTCTTTACTTGTGCTGATATCTCCATATTCAATGCATGTTCCGTAAACATTGGAGCAATTACTGCTCTATTTCCAGGTGAAGCATAAGAGCCATTAGAAATATGAATACCATCAAAACCTAATTCTTCAAAAATCGTACATAATTCATAAGTTTCTGCTTCAGTTCTTCCACCATGAACATATTCATTACCAGAAAGACGGACGATAATTGGAAAATCATCACCAACTTGTTTTCTCATTTCTAAATAAATTTCAGCAACTATTCGTACTCTATTCTGTAGACAACCACCATAGTTATCAACTCGCTTATTGACAAATGGTGATAAAAACTCCGCTAATAAATAACCATGGGCACAGTGTAGCTCAATTCCATCAAAACCAGCTTCTTTAGCGCGTTTAGCAGCACTACCAAAATCTTTTACTAATTGATTGATTTCAGCAACTGTGATATCTCTTGGTTGTTCTTAACATAAGGGACATTCAATTGCTGAAGGAGCAACTGGCATATGATCTTCATTAGCAATTCTAGTAGTTTGTCTACCTGGATGATACATTTGACAAAAGATTTTTGATTCATACTTATGAACCATCGTTGTTAATTGTTTATTTCCTTCAATCAATTCATCTTTATATAAACCGGGAATTCTTTGATATCCTTTACCATATTGTTGAACTGCATAATCCTCAGTAATAATCAAACCCCAGCCGCCTTTAGCCTTTTCTTCAATATATTTCATATAACGCTCAGTAATTTTACCTTCAATCGTACAATAATTTGTCACCATTGCCGGAACTACTAAACGATTAGGAATTTTTACAGTTCCTATTTGATAAGGGGTAAATAATTTTTTTAAAGCCATTTTAATATCCTCCAATCCTTTTATAACTTTATTTTACAGTATCAAATGATTTGAAGGTCAACTCTAATTTATTATATGTGATATTATTCACATATTCTTTTTTAATCACATATATTTTACTAAAACAACATAAAAAACTCTCAAGCTATTTGAGAGTTTTTTATAATCGGAATTTGTATTTCTAAATACCGTTTAAAATGATCACCTTCATATCCACGCCCCCTAATAATCCCCCGTATTGGTAACTGTACATGATAACCTTTATCTTGAGCATACATTACTGCTGCTTCATAACACTCATGATTAAACTGTCCTAACGGTCCCATTTCTATTACCGTGCATAAACAATAATGAGCCGGAATAATTGTATACTTCTTTTTATAAGAAATACTTAATCCATTAAAATATTCCTCATCAATAGCAAAATACCATTCATCTTTATCTTTATTAAAACAAACATAACTATCAATAAAATTAATATATTTATCATTTAATAAAAATCGAATATTATCTTCACTAGTATTAACTTTATCATAATCATCACCAATTCCATCTACAAAATCAAAAGCATATTTTTTATTAATTTTCTTTACCCAATAATTTGATAAATTTAAATCAGCTACCTCCAGTTGCATTGCCAACTCTGTGACTCGTTTTTTCAACATGACTTTATAATCAATCTCTTTATTTAGTCGCCTTTGGAAAATATGTAACTGATTTTGAAGCTTTTCTCTATAATTAAAATTAATAAAATTAGGAATTTCTTTTATTTTCATTCCTAAATTCTGATACTGTAAACATTCTAATAAAATATATATGTCAAAAATACTATAATAGCGATACCCATTCTTTTCATCTCTTATAGGATCAATAATTCCCATTTTTTCATAATACCTAATCATTTCACTTGATAAATTAAACAATCGTGAAATATCCCCTATTTTATACTGGCTATTCATAATATCAGCTCCTTTACAAATAATTTTATCACTTAATCTTCCTATTTAAAAAATAATTTTATTATTAGTTTTTATAAATCAACTATTGGTAGATTTATAAATTAATTAAAACTCGTTATAATCAAAATATAAAGGAGAAATCAATAGATGGATTGTATTAAAATTGGAAAATTTATTGCGACATGCTGTAAAGAAAAAACTTAACCCAAATTGAAAAACTAAATGTAACAAATAAAGCTATATCAAAATGGTCGAAATTTTATCGATGCTTCATTTTATCACGATTTTCGCGATATCTTAGGCATTACTATTAACGAATTATTAGCTGGTGAACATCTCAATACTCAAGATAATCAATATTACTATGAAATGAATCTTCACAATCGTATTAACAGTTACAATAACATAAATCGAAAAAATAAAATAATTATTTTCATGATTTTTAGTACATTGATTTTTTAGTCATTACGTATTTACAAATAAATTTTATATCCGATTTTTGATTATCCGCATGAACACTATACTTTCAAACATTTTGAAGTATAGAAAAACACTCATTTTACCACGAATTTACCACGATTGAATGAGCCTTGATATGACACAAAAAATAACATGGGAGATAGCACAAACATCTGTGTATCTCCCGTTTTTCATTCATGTAATATGATTACTTCACTCTGATTTCAAATTTCAAGATTGCTTTCATCATTTCTGTATGAATTTGACCTTTTAGTTCTTCATCAACCTGCATAGTGATTTTACCACTTTCAGAGTGGTAAAACGGACGCAAGCATAACTTGCAAATATAAGCGTCATAAAATTTTAAAATCTCTCTTATGGCAGTTTCGCTTCCAGCAGACGCTTGACATATTACTTTTAATGTAGGGTAACCATATTCTTTTTTTCATTGGTTCAATTCCTTTCTTTCAATACTATTTTTAATTTCTTCAATCCATTACTTCTTCTGCGATAAATAGCAGAACGTGATACATGGTATAATTCTGCGATTTCTTGGTCGCTCATGCTTTGGAAATAGCGTAATAGAATTACATCACGCTCCTTACTCGATAACTTATATAAAGCAACAGCAAGTTTCTCATTTGATACTTGGATTGTATAATTCAAGACTTTAAAAAAAATGCAATCACAGGAATAGTTATCTGTTGTCGCAAACTGGCTAACAAGATAATCGCCAACATCCGAAAAGGACACCTCACGCTTTGCAATCCTTGAAAGATAAAGCATATAATTCTTTCGCTCGTCTTCCATAGCACGTTTACAGATATAGTCAAACTGATTTTCTATTGTGGTCTGAAAAGAAGATGGTTTCATGTTTCTCACCCCCTTTCTGTCTAGGAAAGGAAGTGAGCCTTGCTCGTTTATCTCCTTTCACTCTTAGTCCCAATGTGAAAGGGGGATTTGTTGCATTACTGATAAATAAACTTTGTAAAAAAGTTCTGAATAGCCAAAAAAGCATATAAACAGATTTATTTCTCTGTTTACATGCTTCTGTTATTCTATCTATATGATTTATAAAACCACATTGGTGGACGTACTTATCTATTGCAGATAGACGACTTTTTTTGACAAGAACCCAATGTAAGGAAATTTATTGTATATGATGTACTTCATGGCGACGTTGACCTCCAACAAACCGCCATTTGGAAGTAATATACAATATTTTAACAGCGTAAATAGCACTACCATATAACGGTTTTTTTTATTGGCGTTTAGTAGTGCTTTTTATTAAATATAAACCTATAAACCATATAACACGTTTTTCTATACCTGTTTTTAATTCAGTAGGAACAATAAAATGTATAGAGGTGGTCTACTATGCGTAAAAAAGAAGATAAATATGATTTTAGAGCCTTTGGTTTAGCCATTAAAGAAGCTCGATTGAAACGAGGTTTAACTCGTGAACAAGTGGGAGCATTGATTGAAATTGACCCACGGTACTTAACTAATATTGAAAATAAAGGGCAACACCCCAGCATACAAGTTCTTTATGACCTTGTATCGTTACTTCATGTTTCCGTTGATGAATTTTTCTTACCTGCTAATAACTTGGTAAAAAGCACCCGACGATTACAGATAGAGAAATACATGGATAGCTTTACAGACAAAGAACTATCCTTAATGGAATCTTTAGCCAGCGGTATCAACGAAGCAAGAAACATCGAAGACTAATTAAAAGAATCCATACATAACGGAAAGAGCCGATAAAATGAGATTGTATTAATCTCATTTTATCGGCTCTGCGTCTTTGCGTCTGGCTCTGTAATCACAGTTACTTTGAACTGCTTTATTTCAATTAAATTTTCTTGTCTGCATTTCGGACAATAGAGGGGGAATTTTTTTAATTCAGTATCTTCCCTTATCTTTAATCGTGTTTTATTTCCACATACAGGACACAATATCCACTTGTAGTTTATAATAACTATCTCCTCCTTTACACTTTAATTCAAATCTTTATTAAAAAATATTTCATCTTATTTAACAAGAAACCATATTTATATAACAACATAAAATACACTAAGTTATTTTATTGAACATATATCGTACTTTATCTATCCGACTATTTGGACGACGGGGCTGGCAAACAGGTTCACCGGTAGTAACATGGTACCCTTTTAACTCTGTTAAACAAACACTACGTCCATTTGTAAAGAAAGTTAAATCACTACGATATTCTTGAATACACCGAGCAGGGATTTCTCCACTAAGAATGACCTCATTATTTTTCAATTGAGTGTCTACGATGTTCGCACAATATTTAGGAGCATCGTTGTATGCTCGTGAAAGATATTCCTGTGGCGCATAAATTTTAAAACTAAGATATGGCTCTAACAATTCTGTTCCAGCTTTTTTTAAGACTTGTTCCAATACAATAGGAGCAAGCATCCGAAAATCTGCTGGGGTACTAACAGGGCTATAGTATAAGCCATACTTAAAACAGATTTTACAGTCCGTCACATTCCAACCATACAATCCTTGTTCACAGCCATAGCGTATCCCCTCCATAACTGCATTTTGAAACGATTGATTTAAGTATCCAAGAGAAACCGAGCTCTCATACTGCATTCCACTTCCCAACGGAAGCGGTGATACAGATAAACCAATGGAAGCCCAGAAAGGATTTGGCGGCACTTCGATGTGAATGGTATATTCTGCATTTTTTAACGGTCTCTCCATATAAATGACTGTAGGCTCTTTTAGTTCTATCTCCACATGATACTTTTCTTGCAACAGTGCACTAATCACTTCCATTTGTACTTTCCCTAAGAAAGAAAGTATAATTTCATGTGTCGTAGAATCCACGTAATATCGTAGAAGCGGATCACTATCTGAGATTTCCAAAAGGGCATCAAGCAACATTTCTCTCTGTTCAGGTTTACTCGGTTCAACAGTTGTTTGTAGTAGAGGGTGCGGATTTTCAATCTTTTTTCTCTGTGGCAATAGTTTTGTATCTCCAAGAACACTATTTAACTTCAAAAACTCATTTTGCAAAATAACAATTTCTCCAGAATAAGCTCTATCAATCTTACATAATTCACCATTTATTGAAGTATACATTTCTGTAACTTTTATTTTTTCTTTTTCTGATACTCTAACCGAATCTCGTAAATGTAGTACTCCACTATAAAGGCGTATATATGCAAGACGTTGTCTTTTTTTTGTATATTCAATTTTGAAAACAATTCCGCAAAGTTCAGACGGACCTCGATGTGTTGATGAATAAAATTTATTAGTAATAACTTCTATAAGGTTATCAATCCCTATATTACTTTTTGCACTTCCATGATAAAGAGGGAACAGAGAACAATTCTGAAATCTTATGCTTTCCTCTTGTTCGAGTTCCAATGCTTCTAATGATTTACCGGACATATATTTCTCTAAAAGGTCATCGTTTCCCTCTATTACCGTATCCCATTGTTCAGATTCGGTAAAGTTCGTCACACACATATTAGGATACAGTTCTACCTTCTGTTTGATTACAATTTCGGCAGAAAGTTTCTCTTTAATATCCTGATAAACCGTTGATAAATCAATTCCATTTTGGTCAATCTTATTGATAAAAAAGATTGTGGGAATCCCCATTTTCCTAAGTGCATGAAATAATATACGAGTTTGTGCTTGTACGCCATCTTTTGCAGAAATCAGTAGAATTGCCCCATCTAAAACTGATAATGAACGATATACTTCTGCTAAGAAATCCATATGTCCTGGCGTGTCTATGATGTTCACCTTCGTATTTTCCCACTGAAAAGAGGTTATTCCTGTCTGAATTGTAATTCCTCTCTGACGTTCTAAAAGCGTATTATCCGTCCTCGTTGTACCTTTGTCCACGCTTCCTAATTCTGTAATCGCTCCACTGTTATATAATAAGCTTTCTGTTAAGGTAGTTTTTCCTGCATCAACATGAGCTAAAACTCCAATATTAATAATTTTCATGTGATTTTCCTCCATTCAAAAACCCAAAAGGGCATAAAAATCCCAGTGATAAATACTTTTATCACTGGGATTTTTATGCATAACCATAGGCATACAAAGCATACAGATATTCTCCGGATACTTTAGAATCACATGATAAAGGTATTCTTAAACTGGGTACAAAAAACTAAGCCCTCCTAAAAAAGGACATCCAATTATTTGTTCCCACTATCAAATTGACAGTTTATTTAAGAATACCTTGCCGCATATTTATTAACTCCTTTTAAATAGATACTTAAATAATAGCACGTAAGAGCATATTTGTAAAGGAATCTCCAATTTTTTATCAAAGAGAGTACGTGATTACAAAATAGCTGTAATAATGTACCAATATTTGTTATTCTATAATCTTCCAATTACTCCCGTTCTTTTCAAGTACCAAATCAAATTGAGATACCTGCGTTGCTTTGGTCTGCTGGTCGATATACTCCACTGTCAGCGATACCGTGACTTGATTATCCTTACGATTGTGAATAGGATTTACCAGTTCTTGAAAGATGTACTCTTTTCCGATTGGTTTTAATATCCCGTCATTCACATAGTAGGAAAGTTCACTGGCTGTCGCTGTAGGATAGAGCTTGAAGAACGTCGTTAAAAACTCATTGATTTCATTGGTTGTAATGGAATCAACCGTCCCCTCACTTTCAATGGCTTTTGGTTTATAACTTGATTTCTTAGGTATGTTGGTAATGGTCGGATTCTTAACCAGTACCATATTTCCAGAACCATCTACATAGACACTCACTATATAAGCAGAGTGGACGGTCTTTGTATTTTCTCCCTCTGTAATGAGCTGGTCTACACTGTAGGTTACATTAAACTCATTGTCGCCAGTTGGCTCTACCGTCCATATCTGAAATCCTCTTACAGAAGACGATACAGGAATATCTTTGCGTACTGTATCAACATTGAGAGCTTGAAGTTCCTCTGTCAGATAGCCTTTTAGACTTTCCATTCGATTATCAATGGACTTATCGGATTGCTCCCATGAATAGTAGACTTTCGCAAAGTTCTCTACAAAATTTTCTACATGATGAGTATCAACGTATTCCTTTTCTATGATAGTTGTTTCGTGAATAGTATGAGTATCTATAGCTGTAAAGTGCTTGAATATCGCAAAGCTGAAACTAAGCCCTAAAAGTACCCACAAGGCAATCACAACCTTTTTATGAGGATTGACCTTATAGACACGAGGTTTCTTTTCCTTTGGTATCTGTTTTTCTTTATTCTGATTTTTTCTAAATTTCATCATTAAATCTTCCTTTCTCATTGTTTGATTCGTTCTGCTCCCAGTTCTTCTTGGGATAATCCTTTGGTTTTTCTCAAAGAAATCAATTTTTCGTTAAAATTCATATTCAGCACTCCTTTTTGCTTTTTTATTGTGGTTTAATTATACCAAAATCGAGGTTTAACATTCTACCAATAAGAGGTGGAAATCTGTCAACCGCTAATAACATTCGCTCAAAAGAATACACAAGCGTTAAAATATCGTTAATTGTTTACTTCCATAATAAAACTTAGGGCATAGTGGGCTGGTATCTATCAATCCTTGTGTGTTACTTTATGGCACGTGTAGCACAAGCTCAAACTTGCTAGTTGTGTTGTCTGATTTATCATAAATTAGGTTTTATCCCTTTCTTCCTCTTGATTACCAACCACAGAAAAGAAAAAGCCCTGTCAAGAGCTTGCCACCATTGGTGGTGCTTTGCACTCTTTACTGGGCTTTTTGTTTTCTGTATCTTCTTGCAAGAGGAAAAAGATTACTCGTCCTCATCATCAAAATGGTTATTCCTTAATACTTCTCGTAACAGTTCCATATCTTCTTTTGAATTTGGGTTTATCATTTTCACGACTTGATAAGGTGTCTTATACTTATGTCCCTCTATGCTTTCCCCAAACATATCCATGCTGTATAAATCATCATAGCGGTCTAGTAGTTTTTGGAACTTTAAATGCTGGATAAATTCTTTGATTAGGTAAAGGTCAGACGCTTCAATGTTTGTTCCATTGATGTAGTCGGTAATGTATTCCCGTAACTTTTCTAACTCATATTCCAGCCATTCTTCCTCGCTGTCAAAGAAGTTATCATAGTGTCCATGTTTCAGCTCTGCATTTAGTCGTTCTTCTGCTCTTAAAAACTGGCAGACTTCCTTTTCGGATTGATTGACATATTTCCATTCCCCCGACAACAATTCATTCGGCGTAACGTCCAGCACTTCCATTATCTTTTCCAGCGTTTCATAAGCAGGATAATTCAATCCTCGTTCAATCTTGGAAAGGCTCTGCATATTGATACCGATTTTGTCCGCAAGTTCCTGTTGTTTCATTCCTCTAAATTTTCTTATGGTCTGTATATTATTTCCTAAATGGCTTATTTTCATTGCATAACCCTCCATATCTCGTTATATCTTCGCGGTTATAAGTCTATCATGCTTAATATGATTTGTAAAGGCAAAAAAAGATATTGACAAATAAGCATATAAGAATTACTATGTTCTTGCAATTAAATAAGCACAATAGAATGAAATACAAAAATATTCAAAAAGAAACACCTATCTGATTAAACCCGTAGATATGAATATTGGTTAAAATGGAACTTGTTAGAAAGACAAAAACAGGACTGGCTGACAAAGCATTGTAGGACTGCTGGCGTGCGTCAGCAACAACGCCATGACGGCTTGCCGTCAAAGGACGGAAATGCTTTGTCGGCTGGCGAGCCTGCGAGCCTTGACTGTGCCCCCGTTATCTA
>NZ_JAHOCB010000042.1:0-26097 GCF_019125875.1 Erysipelatoclostridium sp. MSK.23.31
AAATATAAGAAAACTGGAGCAGGATATATTTCCCCTCCAGTTTTAGTATAGAGCCGTGACCCCTAAAAGGAGGTCACTTTTTATATGGGATAGTAAAAAATTTAAATTAGAATATATTTAAAAATATAAGGATGGGAATATCTAAAAAATCTATCGAGTGTATGTCATAAGAATTTTTGACTCGACGAGTAGAATAAGATTAGAACATAATAAGCTGACTTTATCCATCGAAAAAAATGGAACTGATAAATAGAGTTGGAAACAGAAAAAATTATCGGTTAGTAGCTTTAACTTCCAGTATAAGGCGATGTATTAATAAAAAACTCAACATCTTAGTTTGCAATTATTATTTAATCTCAAAAGGATTAATCTTTCATTTAGATCAAGAATGACATTGTCAGCATAAAACCTATCAAAAATGGTTAAGTGATAAAGAAATCAAGTAATTACATTCTCATAAAGAAAATTGCATGAACAATTCAAAGCTGCAATTATTAAATATATCGAGTATTATAATAATGAGAAAATTAATACAAAAAGAAAAGGATTGAGTTCGCTTGCATGTAGACTACAGACCTTTTCAAGATTCAGTTTTAATTTAATATGTCTAACTTTTTGGTGACATTACATAAATATAGCGTTTTATAATATAAATAAGTGAATAAGAGTAAAAGATAAGAAAAAATTTGATATTGGGGTAATTTGTCATTAACCGAAGTATATGTATATAAATATTCAATAATTCATATATATTCTTTGCATAATCCTTGAGAATCAAAGTGATTATTAAATATCATGCAAAATTAGATTTTAGAATGAATAGTAATGTTTTTAAAATAAGTTAGTAAGGAATGTGATAAATATTGGAGTGTCTTTATTGTTTTAAACACATTATGTGAAATATTACTGTTTTAATATATAAATTTATAATAAATATCTTGTAAATAAAAGTGAGTTAAATGATAAGATACCAAGTGATTACATTTAGTGCCTTTTTAAAAGTTATGTTTGAAATTCAAATAAGTTATAATATTATAGATAATGATCACTATCATGGATATAAGAGGGATTAATCAGAAATTATAAAAAATGATATATTCTACTTAAATTGTAAATTTTGAGTGGTAACATAAAGACTGTTTTTATGGACTAGTATATAAATTAAGTTTTTTTATTATTATAAATTGGTTTGGCTCTACGATTTTTATCGTAGAGTTTTTTTGTATTTGAATTGAGTGTAGAATAGGGCACTTACTATTAAACGCTAGATCATAAAATTTATTTCTTATGCATAAAAGATTCCCATAAAGAAGCCACAACTAATTTCTTATTTCCAATAATTTAATAAAAACAGGCTGAAATAAAGTAATTAAATTTTATTTTTAACCTGTTTTAAAATAAAATTATTTATAAAAAATTATAGTCTGGAAATTTTATTAATTTGTTTCTTTTTAAATTCTAAACTTGAATGTACATAAAGATTAAGCGTGGTTCCTACATTTGAATGACCAAGCATTTCACTAAGTGATTTAGTATCCACTTCGTTCATAACGCAATTAGTAGCATAAGAATGGCGAAGAGTATGGAAGTTAGTATTAAAATCAAACTGTTTACATAATTTGTTAAAACGATACTGAGTTGTTCTGGGATCAGGTATTTTATTATTGCCGGTAATGATAAAAACATTATTATCTTCGATTTGATATCGACTTTTATAATTAACTAAGAATTCATTAAGAAATAATGGAATAGGAACAATTCTTTTAGATGAACTGGTTTTAGGGTTAAGTATCATGAGTGCAGTTTTATTACCGGTGTCCTCCTTGCTTTTTAAACGTTCAACTGTTTTATATACATAAATATAGTTGTCTTCAAAATTAATATCTTCCCATTTTAAAGCACAAATTTCACCAATCCGAAGACCGGTATATAAAGAAATGGCAACAGCTATAGAGATTGGTTGAAAATTATTAAAGCAGTAGTTAGATAAATTGATTTTTTGAGAATTAGACAACGTATTAATTTGTCTTTGTTTCTTGGCAATTTTAATTAGCTCAAAACTACAATTATTAGTTTTATATTTTTGATGAGAATAATTAATAATGGCTCTTAATACATATCGAATACTTAGAAGGGTACTATTGGCATAGTTTTCTTTAGTAGACAGTTTATTAAAATAGGCAATGATAATATCTTCATTAAACTGTTCCATCGTATAATCATTGAATTGATGGGCTAACTGTGTGTCAATAACGACTCTATATTTAGCAATTGTCGGATATTTTACTGATAGCTTTTTTAACTCAATCCATTCATTTGATATTTCTTTAAATTTTTTTGTCTTCATAATTTGCTTTTCTCCTTATTTTTATATTTACTTTTCTATGAATACGTCAATTATTTGACATTAAAAAAGTATAAAGAAAAAATTAATATACAGATAGTGTCAAAAATCATTACAAAAATTTATATTTAGTTTTTTTAATAAAAAGATAACAGTTATTGCATGGTTTATTTTATTGAATATGGGATAAAGAAGATTAAAGGTATCAAAGATAATATTTACTAGTTTTGCTATTTATAATGCTTTAAAGGTATCATACTGATAGATGATAGGTATTAGACATTATAATATTCCTAATATACAATGTTTTTGTAAAGAAAAAGGGAGGTAGAAACAATGTTTTCTAATAAGGCATTAAAAAAACTAATTTTACCACTGATCATTGAACAAATTTTAATCATGGCAGTAGGAGTAGCTGATACTGTAATGGTATCTTATGCAGGTGAGGTGGCTATTTCAGGTGTTGGATTAGTAGATATGTTCAATAATTTAATCATTACTGTACTAGCTGCTATTGATGCTGGTGGAGCGATAATTGTTTCACAATATATTGGAAATAAAGATCGAAAGAATGCTAACAAAGCATCTAGTCAGCTTTTGACGATTACAATAGTAATTGCTACTGTAATTATGCTGGGGTGTCTCGTATTTCATCGTATACTCCTTAGTACATTTTTTGGTGCGATTGAAATGGATGTTATGAAAGCAGCAACGACGTATTTTCTAATTTCAGCTATTTCTTTTCCATTTTTAGGTGTGTATAATTCAGCAGCGGCATTATATAGATCAATGGAAAAAACAAGAACTACGATGTATGTATCAATCTTAATGAATATTATTAATGTTGTTGGAAATTATATTGGGGTATTTATTTTACATGCTGGAGTAGCAGGGGTAGCTGTACCAACATTGATATCAAGGATTGTTGCAGCGATTATTATGTTCGCATTATCACTAAACTCATCTAATTTAGTTTATGTAAAGATTAAAAACGTATTTGCATGGAATCAAGAAATGATTAGTAGAATTTTAAAAATTGCAGTACCTAATGGAATTGAAAATGGATTATTTACGCTTGGTCGGGTGTTAGTAACGAGTATTGTTGCTTTATTTGGGACAAGTCAAATTGCTGCTAATAGCGTTGCTGGAAGTATTGATCAAATTGCAGTTGTTGTTGTAAATGCAATTAATTTGGGTATTGTAGTTGTTGTAGGACAATGTATTGGAGCCAATGATTATGAGCAGGCAAAATACTATATAAAAAAATTAATGAAAATATCCTATATTGTCACAGGAATCATTGGCAGTGCTGTTATATTGTTATTGCCGTGGATCTTGAATCTATATTCTTTATCAAGTGAAGCAAGAAATTTAACTTTTATTTTAGTTATTATGCATAATATCATGGCAACAGCATTACATCCAACTGCTTTTGTTTTACCAAATGGATTACGGGCTGCTGGTGATGTTAAATTTTCAATGGTTGTTGGAATTGTATCGATGATCTTATTTAGACTAGGTGCAGCCGTGTTATTTGGAATTATCTTTAATCTAGGAATTATTGGTGTATGGATTGCAATGGGGTCTGACTGGTTATGTCGTTCAGTTTGTTTTGTAATAAGATTTATAAAAGGTAAATGGCGTCAATTTAAAGTTATTTAATTAATAGTATAAATAAATGAAAACCTATATAATATTGATATAAGTGATTGAAATTGGTATATTGATTGTTTTTTGCTAACTACCTCATTATTATTTAGGTTTTATTTTATCATAATTATAAACGACTATTAAGAAGGTGAAAAAATGGAAATAAGAGTATTGAAATATTTTTTGACAGTAGCAAGAGAAGGAAATATCACTCGTGCAGCAGAATTATTGCATATTACTCAGCCTACTTTAAGCAGGCAATTAATGCAGTTAGAAGATGAACTAGGTGCCGTCCTTTTTATTCGTGGAAAACGCAAGATGGTCTTGACTGAAGAGGGAATGGTTTTGAAAAGACGAGCCGAGGAAATTGTTATTTTATCTGAAAAAGCGGAATTAGAAGTTGGCAGTCAAAGTCATGATATCAGTGGAGAAATAGCAATAGGCTGTGGAGTTACAGAAGCTACTCAGACAATGGGAAAATTAATAAAAAAATTTTCAGAAATATATCCCCATGTATCTTTTCGAATAAGAAACGGAAATAGTGATTTTATTTTAGAAAATATTGATAATGGCTTGCTTGATATTGGAGTTGTTTTAGAGCCGGTTGAGCTTGAAAAATTAAATTTTATTCATTTTAACGCTGAAGAAAAATGGGGAATATTAATGAAAAAGAATGCTTCACTGGCAAAAAAAGAATATATAACATCTAAAGATCTAATAGATTTACCTTTAATTGCTTCAGCGCGTAGTGAAGCGCAGACTATATTTTCCAACTGGTACGGAACAGGATATGAAAATCTATCATTTTGTGCAACTTCTGATTTAACGACTACGGCGGCAATATTAGTGAAAAATGATGTAGGTTATGCCGTAGTGGTTGAAGGGTCAATTTGTGATGCGGCAAGTGACGAACTATGCTTTAGACCTCTCTATCCAAGTTTAAATTCACATTCATTATTTGTCTGGAAAAAATATCAGTCATTTAGTTTAACTGTTACAAAATTTATTGATTTTATTTCTAAGGAAATAAAGAAGTTATAGAAAATTATTAAGAGATTGACGATACTAGTCTAAATTATCATTGATTAATTTCTTTTTACTAAGTTCATAAAGAAAAAGATAATAGAGATTAAAAAAATTTTGTTTAATAGCTAAAGATGCGATATAATAGTACTAAACTTATTTTGAAAATAGTAAGCTTAATGAAAGAAGGTATTAGAATATGATTATTGGAATTCCTAAAGAAATAAAAAATAACGAGAATAGAGTATCAATGACGCCGGCTGGAGTATTTGCCTTATGCAAGGCCGGACATCAAGTATATGTTGAAACAATGGCAGGAACTGGCAGTGGTTTTAATGACGATGAATATAAAGAAGCCGGAGCAATAATCTGTAGTTGTGATGAAGTTTTTGCTAAAGCAGATTTGATCGTTAAGGTAAAAGAATATCTAGAAAGTGAATACAAATATTTACGCGAAGATCAAATGATATTTACTTATTTACATATTGCAAATGATCAACCGTTTGCACAAGCATTGATTGATTCAAAAACAACTGCAATTGCTTATGAAACCGTTGAATTAAATCATAATTTGCCACTTTTAACCCCAATGAGTGAAGTGGCTGGACGTATGGCAGTCCAAATAGGGGCTAACATGCTACAAAAAGCAAATGGCGGCAGTGGCCTTTTATTAGGTGGCGTACCTGGAGTAATGCCGGCTAAAGTTGTGGTTATCGGTGGTGGAAAAGTCGGTTTAAATGCTGCTAAAATCGCTTGTGGGTTAGGTGCTAGCGTAAGAGTTTTTGATATTAATGCAGAACGTATGGCATATATCGATGATATTAGTAATGGGGTTATTCATACGATTTATAATAATGAATATAATTTGCGACAAGCTCTAAAAACAGCTGATCTAGTAATTGGAGCGGTATTAATTCCCGGAGCTAAAGCCCCTAAATTAGTAACCGAAGATATGGTTAAAACAATGAAAGAAGGTAGTGCGATTGTCGATGTTGCAATTGACCAAGGTGGGTGTATTGAAACTTGTGATCATATCACTACTCATGATGATCCTGTTTTTATAAAACATGGAGTATTACATTATTCAGTGGCTAATATGCCTGGAGCAGTACCAAGAACTTCAACTATTGCTCTATCAAATGCAACTTTACCATATATTTTAAAACTTGCCGACAAAGGTATAGAGGCGCTTAAAGAAGACGCTGGATTTATGAAAGGATTAAATACTTATAAAGGATATTTTACTTGTAAGCCGGTAGCTCAAGCACTTAATGGTAAATATAAAGAAGTAGAAGAATTACTTTAAATACAAGTCCTTAACGGGACTTGTATTTTTTCTAAAATTGAACAAAATTTGTCGATATTTAAAATATATGGTATGGTTATAATATTAAGATAAAAAATATTGAAGGGAATCTAACGATGGATAAAACAAAAAATTTATATTTAATGGTTTCCAAAACACCAACAAGATTTGGTTACATGATTAGAAAAGTTGGAAGGATTCGCTATAATCATAGTGCCATCGCATTAGATGAAAATCTTCAAGCGTTATATTCATTTGCTCGTCTACAGCATAATTCATTATTTTTAGCCGGGATTGTCCTTGAAACAATTCCTCGCTATACATTAAGAAAAGAAACATTTGTTGATGTTGCAATTATAAAAATTCCGGTTAGTTTAGAACAATATAAATTAGCTAATGAGATTATTGGGGAGTTGTATGGTAATGAAGAATATTTATATAACCTTTTTTCGGTTCTTACTTACCCAGTAACAAAGGGATTTGCTACATATCAATCATATACATGTGTTGAATTTGTTATCCATGTGTTAAGCCAAATCGGTTTTAAATTCAGTGCCCCGGGATATTATTATAAACCCGATGATCTACTTACTATTTTTAAAGACAATATTTATTTTGAGGGGAATCTCTTGGATTATTGCCCAGATGAAAGAATCGATGAACAGTATTTTGCACCAATGAGTTTTGAAGTTGCTAAAAAGAGTGCCAAATGTTTTGGCAAAATAGTTGGACGCAGTATATTTTGTCGAGGTGATGATTATTTTAAAAACAAGGAAATGTTTTGGGATAAAAACAATTTTCACTAAAAGGGTTGACAGTAACCGTTTACAATGATAGTATTTAGTTTGTAAAAATTGAAATAGTGTGTAACTGGTAATGCAGGCATCAACTATACTAGATTTATATTAAGATATTTTTTATCTTTATATATTTTTTTAGTATATGTTGATGCCTTTTTTGATGAAAAAGCGCGCGTTCATCTTTATCCTATAGCATACATCTTTTTACAGTTTTATATGGAGGAGAAAATCGATGAGAATGAAAAAAAGAGGTATCATGAAAAAAGGACTGATTTTAGGATTGTCATGCATGATGTTGGGCTCTACAATAACGATTACAAGAGCAGCTGAGAATACAAAACCCCTTACTGATTTTGGAAATGTTTTAGATGTAACTGCCGATCCAAAAGAAAAAATCTACGGGACATATAGTACAAATGAATATAATAACTTTTCAGATATGGGAGCTTGGCATGGTTACTATCTACATCAAAAAACAGCAACAGATCTATATGGGGGATTTGCTGGACCAGTAATCATTGCAGAAGAATATCCAATTAATTTATCTGATTCAATTAATAAAATTAATTTAGAAAAAGTAACAGCACAAGGAAATGAAAAAATTGATTTAACTAAAGCGACTACTAATGAGGTATATTATCCAGGTCGTCTTGAACAAACTTATGATTTGGCTGAGTTAACATTAAAATTAAAATTAATTTTTGGTACTAACCGAAGTGCTTTGATCGAAACAAAAATAATTAATAAAACTAATGATGATTTAAAATTAAATTTATCTTGGGATGGACATTTATTTACTTGGTATACTAGTGAAAATAAAAGTATGGGAACTACTTTGAGTGAAAGTGCAGATGGGGTGAAAGTTAACTTCATTGAAAAAAGAGGCACTTGGGAATATATGACAACAACTGAAAACTCATTTGATGTAGTATTAAGTGAAGATGATATTAAAACAACGGTAAGTGATGATCGGTTATCATATACAATTACCAAAAATGAATCAATAACGATTGGAGCTGATAGCGAATATAATACTTATCAAACACAAAGTTTTACTTTCACAAATGAAGAAAGAGTTTCAGAAAAAACTAAAGTAACTAATTTATTAAAAAATCCTCAAAAATATTTCGAGAAAAATAATTCTCGTTGGCAAGGATATGTAGATACTATTTTTGAAAATGGAGTAGATGCTAATGTTAATTATCAACGGGCTGCAGTAAAATCAATAGAAACATTGATGACTAACTGGTTTTCTGCTGCTGGAGCAATCAAACATGATGGAATCGTTCCATCAATGTCATATAAATGGTTCATCGGTATGTGGGCATGGGATTCTTGGAAACAAGTAGTAGCTACAACATATTTTAATGAAGAATTAGCTAAAGATAATGTTCGTGCTTTATTTGATTATCAAATTAAAAGTGATGATGCAGTACGCCCTCAAGATGCAGGAGCTATCATTGACTGTATTTTCTATAATCAAAATGAAGATCGCGGTGGTGATGGCGGTAACTGGAATGAACGAAATTCTAAACCAGCTTTAGCAGCATGGGCAGTTGAAAATGTTTATCGTCAAACTGGTGATAAAGAGTTTTTAAAAGAAATGTATCCCAAATTAGCTGCTTATCATAACTGGTGGTATACAAATCGTGATATTGATAAAAATGGTATTGCTGAATATGGTGGAATGGTGCATGAAACATGTTATGATTGGCGTAATTATGAATATACAGTTGGTCAGTATGTTGAAGGGTTTGGTACAGTTAATGAAGACGGTTATATTTTAGATGATAATGGGGAACGTATTGTATGCCCAGAAGCTGGAATTGAAGCGGCTGCTTGGGAAAGTGGAATGGATAATGCAACACGTTTTGACCGTGAAGGAAACGGGGCAGATGATAAAGGCATTGAAATTTATACAGTAAGAAATAATCAACATGCGCCAATTGGATATGTTATTAATCAAGAATCAGTGGATTTAAATGCTTATTTATATGCTGAAAAAGGTTTCTTGAAATCAATGGCAGAAGAATTGGGGTATCAAAATGATGTAGTAAAATATACACAAGAGGCACAATATATTCAAGAATATATTAATGATAGAATGTACGATGAAGAAACTGGATTCTATTATGATGTTCAAACAAATGAAGATGGTTCAGAAAAGAAATTATTAGTGAATCGGGGTAAAGGAACTGAAGGATGGATCCCACTATGGGCTAAAGCAGCGACTAAAGATAAAGCTGCACGAGTTGTAGAAAGTATGACAGATGCTAATAAGTTTGATACATTTGTACCTTTCCCAACAGCTTCAAAAGATAATAATAAATATGCACCAGAAAAATATTGGCGTGGACCAGTATGGCTAGATCAAGCTCTATATGCGGTAGAAGCTTTACAAAATTACGGCTATTATGATGAAGCGAAAGTGGCAACAACGAAATTATTTGATCATGCTAAAGGCTTGTTAGGAACAGGACCAATCCATGAAAATTATAACCCTGAAACGGGAGAAGGGCTACATACTAAGAATTTTAGCTGGAGTGCTTCCGCTTTCTATCTGCTATATCAAAATACATTAACTTCTACTAATACAACATCACAAACAGGATTCGATATTCCTAATGTAAATATTGAAGTAAATATAAATAAAGAGTTATTATTAGAAGCTATAAAAAAAGCAGAATTAATCAAAGAATCTGAGTATACTAAAGATTCTTATCAGGGTCTAGTAATTGCTTTAGAAAACGGTAGAGCTGTATATGATGATAAAAATGCAACGCAAGATATGGTTGACATAGCAGCTGCTAAATTAAATGAGGCATTGAATGCACTTGTTAAAATTAAAATAACGGATAATGAAGGCACTAGTCCTAAAACTGGAGATAGCATTGAAACTATAGGCTATGCTGTTTTATTAGGTCTTACAGGAGGTGCATTAGCATTAGCAGGTAAAAGAAAAAAACACAATTAATGCTGTGAGGATAAAAACACACGATTAGATTCGTGTGTTTTTAGAATGTAAAAAATGTTTTTGATTCAATACAATTTATTGACCGAAGGCACTTTCAATGATACCATAGAGAAAGTGGGTTTCGTTGGATTCGGAGGAAAGAATGAAAGAGCGAATTTTTGCGCTGTTACAAAGAATTGAACGAAGTTTTATGTTATCAATAGCAGTTCTACCAGTTACGAGATCGGTGTTAGGATTAGCAATTGCTTTTGCAAATGAAACAATGATCACTTCATATAATTTGTAGAAGATTTTAGGCGAGGTGACGATAATAAATGCTCTATTTGTTATAATGAAAAAAGCGGGTTTAGGAATCATTGATAATCTATCTTTTATTTTTGCAGCTGGAATGGCTTTGGGAATGGCAAAAAGAGAAAGAGCAGTTACGGTTTTATCGTCGGTGATTGCTTTCTTTGTAATGTATGCATTAATTAATGTGTTATTGGTAATTAACGGTCAAATCTTAGCTGATAATTCGATAGTAATAATGTTTTAAAGGGTACGATTACGGTAATATGCGTAATTCCGACTTTAGAAATGGAAATTTTTGGCGGAATAGTTGTTGGAACGACGGTAGCGTACTTGCATAATCATTTTTTTACCGAACTAAGCTTTCTAAATGTGTATCCTGTATTGAAAAATTAAAATTCACACCGATTCTTTCGATTTTTATTATTATGGGAATTATAATGTATGTGATTTGACCGCAGATTTAAAGTATTATTTATACACTGGGAAGTTTGGTAAATGAAACTGGATATTTAGGGACTTTTATTTTTGGTGTAATAAAGCGTTTATTAGTTCCCTTTGGACTGCATCATGTATTTTGTCTACCATTTTGGCAAACTGCAGTAGGCGGGAGTATGCTTATTGATGGTTTATTAGTTCAAGGTGGACAGAATATTTTCTTTGCCCAACTAGCTGATCCTAACATACTCTATTTTAGTGTAGCAGCTACGCGCTATTTTTCAGGAGGGTTTATATTTATGATATTTGGACTACCTGATGTGGCTCTAGCGATATATCAATGTGCCGATTCACAATAAAAAAGTTGGTATGTAGAATATTGCTGACTGCGGCATTAATGTGTATATTAACAGGAATCACAGAATCGATTGAATTTTCTTTTATTTTTATGGCACCAATGTTATTTGGGATGCAAGTATTTTGGCGGAAAGTGCTTATCTTGCTGCACATATTTTGAATATTACAGTAGGATTAACTTGATTTAATTATATTCGGGATATTGCAGGGGAACGCCAAAACAAATTGGCTGCTAATAATTCCAGTGGGGATTATTTATTTTCTTTTATATTATAGTAGTTTTAAATATTTAATTCTAAAATATAACTTAAAAACATTGGGACGTAGTAATAACGGTAAGTTGCTATTGCAGCAAGATGAGAAAAATTTTGATGTTTTAACAGCCAGTAAAGTTATAGATGGTTTTAATCAGCAATTTTATTATATTGTAAAAGGACTGGGTGGAAAGAATAACTTTAAATATTTGGATAGTTGAAATAATAGGTTTGTTAATGATCTTGCAAAGATAGATGAAAATATACTAAAGAAATCAGGTGTTATAGGAATTATTTATCGGGAATTAAATATCCAGCTGGTCTTTGGTCTAAGGCATCAAACCTAAAAATGAAATTAGAAGAATATTTAGAAAAGCTAAATAAGGTTTAATTAGGTAAGAGTAATATAAATCAAGTTAGATTATAGTAAGTTTATAATGGTGATAAACATGTAAAACACAAAATGATTTTGCTGCTTAAGGAAAACGGATAAGATGGGAAGGGATAATCATGTATCGAATAGAAAAAGTGTTAAATAATAATAGTATTTTAGCAAGTAAAGATAATCAGGAAGTTATTTTTTTAGGTAAGGGTATTGGTTTTGGTAAAAAGATAAACGATATTTATATTCCAGGTGATGGAGTTAAAAAGTATAAGATGGAAACAAAAGAACAGGAAAAAAGGTTGCCACACGAGATTATCAGGAATGTTGATCCCGTTTTTATTGAAATCGCATCCGATATAATTAGATTTGCTCAAGAACAATTTGATCACGTAGATACAAAGATTTTATTGCCGTTAGCCGATCATATTGATTTTGCAATTAAAAGAATCCAAGAAAATGTTAATATGTCTAATCCGTTTACCAAAGATATTGAATTACTATTTCCAGAAGAATATAAGGTGGCATTAAAAGGTAAACAATTAATCAATTCAATTACTGGTTTCGAAATAACTGAAGATGAAGTTGGTTATATAACATTACATGTTCATTCAGCCATTAGTACTGATCATGTTGGCGAATCGATGCAGGCAATGGAAATAATTCATGAGAGTATTGATAAATTACGAAAAGAATTGAATATTGGAATTGATCGTAATTCAATCTCTTATATTCGACTGATGAATCACATTAAATATTTATTATTACGTCTTAATACTGAAGAAAAATTACAAATGGATATTAGTGATTTTACCCAAGAAAGATTTCCTTTTGCATATGAACGTTCTAAAGAAATTTGTATTCGTTTATCAAAGGTAATGAAAAAAGAGATTCCACAATCAGAAATTGGTTATTTAGCTTTACATTTAGAAAGAATTTTATCAATTGAACTAAAATAGGGGATATTTTACTATATTTTTTCATAAAATAAACAGTGAATCGTTTTATGTCAAAATTTATTTTTAAATTCTGAAAATTGTAGTAATTTTAATTTCATTGTGATAAAATCGTTTCATATGTAAATGATAAATGTTTATGGAGGTATATTTATGTATAAAATTTTGCTATGCTGTGCATCTGGTTTAACTACTAGTATGCTTGTAAATGCAATGAAAAAAGATGCAAAAGAAAAGAACATAGATGTGATGATTTGGGCAGTTGCTGAAAGCGCAATCGACTTATCTTGGGCTGATGCTGATTGTATTTTAGTTGCTCCTCAAAATGCTGGAGATCTTGAAAAGGTTAAAGGTATCGTTAATAGTTCTATTCCGGTTGCTTCAATTGATGGTGTTAACTTTTCTAAAATGGATGGGCAAGCTGTTTTAGAACAAGCAATTGAAATGATCAATAAATAAGTTATTCGATTGAATAACTTATTTTTTTATATTTTGAAAAAAGAATAAAAAAAGTTTAAAAAGTAGTTATGATTGTCTTATCATATAAAAAGGGGAATAAATATGTTTGATGTGTTAATAAAGGCTTTAGGTTTTGTAATTGTAATAGTTATCGGTTTTTTATTAAAACAATTTAGAATATTAAAAAAGGAAGACGGTTATACTTTGGCAACAATTATTATGAATGTTACATTGCCATGTGCACTTTTTTCTAATGCTAATGGAATTACGATCAATGGTGCTATGATTGTTTTAATTTTAATGGGGATTATTTTAAACGTTTTAATGGTTGCAATTGGGTATTTTGTTAGTAACGGGAAATCGGCACCAACAAGAGCAGCGTATATGATCAATTGTTCGGGCTACAATATTGGTAATTTTGTTTTACCGTTTGTTCAAGCTTTTTTCCCAGGAATGGGTGTAGCTTATTTATGTATGTTTGATGTTGGAAATGCGTTAATGGGATTAGGGGGAACCTTTGCGATTGCTTCAAGTGTTGTTAGTAGTGAACAGAAGTTATCCGTAAGCAATGTAATAAAAAAATTATTTTCATCAATTCCTTTTGATGTATATATTGTTATTTTCTTTTTAGCATTATTTAAAATAAAAATACCAGCTCCAATTTTATCAATCACTGATTTTATTGGCGCTGGAAATGGTTTTTTAGCAATGCTGATGATTGGACTGTTATTAGAAATTAAAATTTCACATGATGACTTCAAGGATTTAATCTCTATTTTATCATACCGTCTTTTAGGAAATATGTTATTAATGGCTTTGTGCTTCTTCTTATTACCATTGCCGCTGCTTGCTAAAAAGATTTTAATTATTGCTTTAGCTGCACCGATCAGTACAGTATCTGCAGTCTTTACAAGACAGTGTAAATATGAAGGAGAAGTAGCTGCTGTAGCCAATTCTTTATCAATTTTAATTGGGATTGGAGTCTTAGTTGTTTTATTAATGCTTTTTGTATAATAGTAGATATTTTTGTTTAAATAATATACAATGTTCGTGGTGATAATATGACTAAACAAATACCGTTACAACAATTAAAAATAAATACAAATCGTATTGAATTATTAAATAATATGAATATCTATTCAGTTCGCGATCTTGTTTTACATTTCCCTTATCGTTATGAATCGATTGAAGAAACACCTTTAATAGATAACGAAAAAGTTATTATTGAAGGTGTTTTAATTGATGAGCCTAAAATATTTTATAAGGGGCGCTTATCTAGATTATCTTTTCAAATATTATATAAGCAGGAGGTTTATAAAGTAACTTTATTTAATCGTCATTTTTTGAAAAAAAATATGACTAAAGAAATGCCTTTGACCATTATTGGTAAATATAATAGTAAAACAAAAAGTATCACTGCTAGTGATTTACGATTAAAACCACTTGATGAAATCAGTGGGATTACACCAATATACTCATTAAAAGAAGGAATTACTCAAAAATCTTTTCAAGGTTATGTAAAAAAGGCATTAAATTTTTATCATGGTCATATTCAAGACGAGGTTCCTACTAATTTATTAATTAAACATCATTTAATCCATAAAGAATTAGCATTGAATTTAATTCATTTTCCTAGTAATAATGGTGATGTAAAAGAGGCGTTACGTTATCTAAAATATGAGGAATTTTTACGTTTTCAATTAACTATGCAATACATTAAATTATCTAGGAAAGATAATTTGGGAATAAAAAAGCAATTTAATCGCCAAACTCTAGATGAGTTTATTGCCCAATTGCCTTTTGAATTGACTTTTGATCAAGAACAAGCAGCGTTGGAAGTAATTAATGATTTACAAAAAGAAACAATGATGTATCGCTTTGTTCAAGGAGACGTTGGAAGTGGTAAAACAGTGGTTGGAGCAATTGGTTTATATGCAAATTATTTAGCTGGATATCAAGGAGCAATGATGGCGCCAACAGAAATATTAGCTACTCAGCATTATCGTTCATTAATCAAATTATTTAAAAAAATAGATATCAATATTGCTTTGTTAACAGGACATTTATCAAATAAAGAAAAACAAAGAATCTATAATGATTTAGAAAACGGGACTATTGATATTGTGGTTGGAACACATGCGTTATTTCAAGAAAAAGTAATTTATCAAAAACTTGGTTTAGTTATTACAGATGAACAACATCGTTTTGGAGTAAATCAACGTAAAGCACTAAAAGAAAAAGGTAAACAAGTAGATTTTATGGTTATGTCAGCAACTCCGATTCCTCGAACACTGGCCATAAGTATATATGGGGATATGGATGTATCAACTATTAAAACGATGCCAAGTGGAAGAAAACCAGTAATTACAGAAGTTTTTAAGACACATAGTATGAAACCTATTTTAAACCGTTTGAAAGAGTATTTAGCAAGTGGAGGACAATGTTATGTTGTCTGCCCTCTGGTTGAAGAAAGTGAAGCTATCGATAGCAGGGATGCTACGGGAATATATAATGGGATGAAGGCCTATTTTAAAGAACAGTATCAAATTGGTCTGCTTCATGGTAAAATGGACGATGAAACAAAGGATCAGATCATGGCAGCATTTAAAGCTAATGAGATTCAAATCTTAGTTTCAACAACTGTAATTGAGGTTGGGGTAGATGTAAGTAATGCAAATTGGATTGTTATTTACAATGCTGAGCGATTTGGATTGAGTCAGATTCATCAGCTGCGTGGTCGTGTTGGTCGTAGTGATCAGCAGGGATATTGTTTTTTATTAAGTAATTCTTCAAGTCAAGAGGCATTGGAACGTTTAGAATTTTTAAGAAATTGTCATGATGGTTTTGAAGTTTCTTACTATGATTTAAAATTGCGCGGACCGGGGGATATACTTGGAAATCAACAAAGTGGATTACCGGTGTTTAGTGTTGGAAATATTTTCGAAGATGCCAATATTTTAGAAATTTCTAGAAAGGATGCATTAGAACTGCTTGAAAGCAAATCTAATGATTTAATATATTTAAAATTAATAAAAGAAATCGAAGAACAATTAATCAACAATAATAAATATATTGATTAATTTATGTTATAATTATGACTAATATGAGGTGAAGTAGATGAAATTAGGAATTGATGCCATGAGTGGTGATTTAGGAAGCAGAATAGTTGTGGAAGCATGTCTATCATTTTTAGAGAAAAATAAAACAGATGAATTATATGTTGTGGGAAAGATTGAGGAATTAGAAGCATTAAAACCATATGATCAAGTGACTTTGATCGATGCGCGAGAAGTTCTGGAAATGACAGAAAATATTTTAGCCATTCGTCGTAAAAAGGAATCAAGTATGGTTAAAACAATGATGCTGGCTCGTAAGGGCGAAGTTGATGCAGTCTTATCTTGTGGAAATACTGGTGCCTATTATGCAAGTGCAATGTTATTTTTAAAACGTATTGAAGGTGTTGAAAAATCTTGTTTGATGGCAATGATGCCTACTTACAGTGATAATAAAGTAGCAATGCTTGACGTTGGGGCAAATTCAGAAAATACAGCTGAACAGTTGAAATCATTTGCAATCATGGGTAACGCTTATGCTAAAAATGTTTTAAAAATTACCAACCCTAAAATTGCTTTATTAAATATTGGAAGTGAACATCATAAAGGTGATGAGATTCATCAAGAAACATATAAATTGTTAGAAGATATGCAAGAAATTAATTTTGTTGGTAATATTGAAGGTAAAGAGATTTTGGATGGTGAAGTTGATGTTGTCGTAACGGATGGCTTTACAGGTAATGTAGCATTAAAGACAATTGAAGGTGTTGCAAAAGTGCTGGTTAAAAGTTTAAAAGATGGTTTTATGTCATCAACTAGAACCAAGGCAGGAGCGGTTCTTGCTAAGCCGGCTTTAAAACAGTTATTGACTAAATTTGATACTAAGGCAGCAGGTGGTGCTTTAATGATGGGTTTTGTTAAACCGGTTATTAAAGCCCATGGTTCAAGTGATGCAATTGCTTTTGAAAATGCAATTAACTTAGCTTTTGAAATGGTTTCTAGTGACGTTGTGGAAAAAATGAAAGAAGGATTGAATTAACGTGGAATTAGAACAATTTTTACAAAAAATGGAAATACCTTATCAGAATATAGAAATATTTAAGGAAGCTTTTACGCATCCTTCATATGCAAATGAAAATAAAATGAAAAATCATGATTATGAACGGTTGGAGTTTTTAGGTGATGCGGTTTTACAGTATCATGTTTCTCGGCATATCTTTGATTTATACCCGGAATTGCCAGAAGGCCGTCTAACCAAACTTAGAGCAAAACTTGTTCGTGAAGAATCATTAGCACGTTTTGCTAGAGAACTTGATCTAGGCCCGCTTATTTATTTAGGAGCAGGTGAGTTGAATAATGGTGGGCGTGATCGTGATAGTGTTTTAGCCGATATTTTTGAAGCTTTTATGGGTGCGATATGTCATGACTGTGGACCAGAATATGTTGAAAAAATGCTGGATATTACGATCTATAAGCATGTTGAGGATGTTAATTACGATGAAATTACAGATTTTAAAACAAAATTGCAGGAATTGATTCAGGCTGATCAGAGAAAGACGGTAACTTATGATCTAATCTCATCATCAGGACCGTCAAATAATCCAGTATTCGAAATGGCTGTTAAAATGGATGAGATGGTATTAGGGGTTGGAGTAGGTTCTTCGAAGAAAAGAGCAGAGCAACAGGCAGCTAAAGATGCATTAAATAAATTAGCAAGATAACGGACTTTTTTATGAAGTCTGTTTTTTTGCCTATTTATTATTTTTTTATTTGAATAGGTTATGGTAGGAGGGATGTACATGTACGAAGATTACATGGATAATTTGTTTGATCGGCGACCAATGCCAACAGTTGCACCAAAGGTAGGTGATATCTTTCTATATACTGTAAATCGTGGTGATAACGTTTATGCAATTGCACGACGATTTAATACACGAGTTGACTATATTAAAAATATGAATAGCCTAGATGATAAAATGATGATCTATCCTGGGCAACAATTATTAGTTCCAGTACTATTTGAAAAAATGCCACCAATGAAGCCACAGCCGTTACCACAGCCGCAACCACAACCAAGACAGTCTTATGAACTATATTTCTAAAATAACTAGATTTTTATAAGAAAAAAGTTTATTATAATGATAAATATATACAAGGAGAACAATAGATGGATTTACATGCAGGAAGTAAACGTAATTTAACATTGGTAATGGATCTATATGAATTAACAATGTCTTATAATTATTTTAAACAAGGCAATAAAGATGAATATGTGTATTTTGATATGTATTATCGTAAAAATCCAGATAATGGTGGATTCTCAATATTTGCTGGTCTTCAGCAGTTGATTGAATGTATCGAACACCTACATTTTAGTGAGGGAGATATTAAATATCTCCGCTCACTAAATAAGTTTGATGAAGAATTTTTTGATTATTTACGAGATTTTCATTTTACGGGGTCAATATATGCGGTTAAAGAAGGTACACCGGTTTTCCCTAATGAACCTTTAATTACAATTCGTGCAAAATTTATAGAAGCACAATTAATTGAAACTTTATTATTGGTAACTGTAAACCATCAATCATTGATTGCTACAAAAGCTAACCGCATTGTTCGAGAAGCAAAAGGACGACCGGTTTTAGAATTTGGGGCAAGGCGAGCTCAAGGCTATGATAGTGCTACATATGGAGCTCGAGCTGCTTATATTGGTGGAGTTGCCGGGACAGCTACAGTTTCTGCGGGGATGATGTTTAATATTCCTGTAGTAGGAACAATGGCTCATTCATTTGTTCAATCATTTGAAAGTGAATTTGAAGCTTTTAAAGCGTATGCTCTTACATATCCGGATGATTGTGTATTATTAGTTGATACATATGATACATTAAAAAGTGGTGTGCCTAATGCTATAAAAGTAGCAAATGAAGTTTTAGCGCCGTTAGGTAAAAAATTAAAAGGCATCCGCTTAGACAGTGGTGACATTGCTTATTTATCAAAGCGAGCGCGAGTGATGCTTGATGTTGCGGGATTAGTTGATGCTAAGATAACAGCATCAAATTCATTAGATGAATATTTGATTCGTTCTTTATTGGATCAAGGAGCCCAGCTGGATTCATTTGGGGTGGGTGAAAACCTTATTGTTTCACGGAGTGCGCCAGTTTTTGGTGGTGTATATAAGTTAGTGGCTCTGGAAAAAAATGGAAAAATTATTCCTAAAATCAAAATTTCTGAAAATACGGAAAAAATAACGAATCCAGGATATAAAAAAGTATATCGCTTATTCGAAAATGAAACAGGAAAAGCAATTGGTGATGTAATTGCTTTTCATGATGAAGAGATTTCCAGTAGTCACGATTTAACAATATATCATCAATCGAATATTTGGAAATTTAAGACAATAGCTGCTAATACATACAGTGTAGAAGAGTTACAAGTACCAGTCTTTATTAATGGTAAACGGGTATACCCCGAATATACTGTAGAAGAAATTCGTGAATATTCTAATCAACAAAAAGCACGTTTGTGGGATGAAGTGTTCCGCTTAGAATACCCTCATGATTACTATGTTGATTTAACAAAAAAACTGTTAGATTATAAAATTAAGATGTTAGAAGAAAAAAGAAAGTAGTTAATGGAGGAATAAAAGTGGCAAGATTTGATCGTAAGGTTGAAAGACAAAAAAAGGAATTTGATTTTTATCATAAAGAAAAAACTAAAAAATCTAAGATGACTGAATTTAAAGAAAATTTTAGTTTTCGGTGGATAAAGATAAATTTACGAACAGTGATTTATATAGTTTTAGATTTTTTGGCTGTAAGTTTAGCTTTCATTCCTTTATTAATGAAATACTATGATGCTAAAACTTCCTTTATTTTAGGGCATGGGGTATTGACTAGTTTGTTAGTAGTTTTAACATTCTATTTTATCAATAAGGAAGAGAAACCGCCACTAAGCGCTTTGTTTATTCGTTATTGTTTTATGGCATTGCTTTTAGGGGCAACGTCATTGATTGCAGTATTTTTAGTTTAAAGTGTAAGAAATATTATAATTTTATGGAGCTTACTTTTACTGAGAATAATATTACATATAAGGTAAGACCAGATAATTAAATAATCGAGGAGGTCTTTATGATTATTACAGTAGTAGGTCTCGGAGTAGTTGGAGGCAGTTTTGTTAAAGCCTTAAAAGGTCAAAGTCATGAAGTTTATGGGATTGATATCGATGAAAAGACTTTACAAATGGCGAAAAATGAAGGAACTATAATTGAGGGATTTACAGATGGAAAAGAAATTATTGCACAATCTGACTTAACTATTATATGTTTATATCCTTCATTGGTTTTAAAATTTATTAAAGAGAATAAATTTAAAAAAGGAAGTATCATTACTGATGCGGTAGGGATTAAATCTTATTTCTTAGAAGAAGCAATGACAATTATTGATCCTGAAGTTGAATTTGTTAGTGGACATCCAATGGCTGGACGAGAGAAAAAAGGATATGGGTACGCTAGTAAAGAAGTTTTTAAAAATGCTAATTATATACTGATTGAACATCCGGTTAATCAAAAAGAATGCATTAGTTTTATGGAACGTTTTGTTGGAACTTTAGGTTTTAAGAGTGTTAAAATCATGTCGCCACAAGCTCATGATGAAATTATTTCATTTACATCACAGTTGCCACATGCAATTGCAGTGTCTTTGATTAATAGTGATAATGAAAAATATGAAACTGGTAAGTACATAGGAGATTCATACCGTGATTTAACTCGAATTGCAAATATTAATGAAAATTTATGGTCAGAGTTATTTTTACGAAATAGTGATTATTTGTTGGCTTCAATTGAAGCATTTGAAGAACAACTAGACTTAATTAAAGTGGCTTTAAAAGATAATGACGAACGATTACTAAAAGATTTATTTATTAAATCTTCGTTACGACGGGAAAAATTAGAGAAATAATAGGTCTAGGCCTATTATTTTTTTGCTATTAAGTATAATATATTAAACAAATTGTTAAATGATAGTTGCTTTATTGACAAGATTCGTTATAATTAGACTGTTGAAAAGAATAAATGATGGAGGTGTCTTATGGATATCGGGAGTAAGGTAAAAAGATTACGGCAAGCTAATGGTTTAACTTTAGAAGAACTAGCCAATCGCAGTGAATTAACAAAAGGCTTTCTATCGCAATTAGAACGGGATTTGACATCACCTTCGGTTGCTACTTTAGAAGATATTTTAGAAGCTTTGGGAACTAATCTGCAAGAGTTCTTTAGTGAAAAAGAAGCGGAACAACTAGTTTTTAAACAAGATGATTTTTTTGAAAATATTCAAGATGATTATAAAATTTCATATATTATTCCTAACGCTCAAAAAAATGATATGGAACCAATTTTAATTGAATTAGAAAAAGATAAACAGTCAATGATAATTGCTCCTCATGAAGGACAGGAATTTGGGTATGTTGTTCAAGGACGGGTTAAGTTGATTTATGGTGATAATGAATTTGTGTTGAAAAAAGGAGAAACTTTCTATTTGAAGGGATTAGTATCGCATTATTTATTTAATCCTGGGGAAACTAAGGCTAAGGTTATTTGGGTTTCAACACCACCATTATTTTAAAGGAGACATTATGACAAAATTAATTGAATTAGACAATCTAACAAAAGAATATAATGGTCAAGTTGTTTTAAAAGGTATTCATTTAGAAATTAATGAAAAAGAATTTGTAACTTTACTTGGACCAAGTGGTTGCGGTAAGACTACAACTTTAAGAATTATGGGTGGTTTTGAAGAAGCTAATGGTGGAACTGTTTTATTTGATGGTCAAGATATTAGTGGGTTACCGCCGTATAAAAGAGAACTAAATACAGTTTTTCAGAAATATGCGTTATTTCCTCATATGGATGTTTTTGATAATATTGCTTTTGGTTTAAAAATAAAAAAAATGGACAAAGAAACAATTAAGCATAAAGTTAATCGGATGCTTGATTTAGTTGGGTTAGCTGGCTTTGGACAAAGAAATATAAATCAGTTATCAGGTGGACAGCAGCAGCGAGTAGCGATTGCACGAGCTTTAGTAAATGAGCCTAAAGTGTTGTTATTGGATGAACCTTTGGGAGCCTTGGATTTAAAAATGCGTAAAACGATGCAAATAGAATTAAAAAATATTCAGCAGGAAGTAGGAATTACTTTTGTTTATGTTACTCATGATCAAGAGGAAGCTCTAACGATGTCAGATACGATCGTAGTTATGAATGAGGGACAAATTCAACAAATTGGAACACCAATCGATATTTATAATGAACCTGAAAATCGTTTTGTAGCTCAATTTATAGGAGAATCAAATATTATTGAAGGGATTTTTGTAAAAGATTACTTAGTTGAATTTGATGGAAAGCAATTTGAATGTGTTGATAAAGGTTTTGATGATGGTCAAGATGTTGATATTGTTTTGCGACCAGAAGATTTAGATATTGTTGAAGTTGGTAAAGGAAAAATAGAAGGGGTTGTAACTTCTATTGTTTTTAAAGGCGTTCATTACGAGATTATTGTAGAGACAAAAGATCGTGATTATATGGTACACACAACAGATATTAGTGAAGTAGGGAAAAAAGTTAATTTGGATTTTTGGCCTGAAGATATTCATGTTATGGATAAAATGGGTAGCTATTAATGAAACAGTTTCGTAAGTTGGTTGGCCCATATTGTTTTTGGCTGTTTGTTTTGACAGTTGTACCAATGCTTTTAATTATGATCTATGCCTTTGTTCAAAAAGGAAATACGATTACTACATTTAATTTTACATTAGAAAATTTTTCTAAATTTTTTGATCCAATTTTTGTTTCAGTATTAGTCAAATCGTTTGTTTTAGGTGCAATTACAACGGTTTTATGCTTGGCAATTGGATATCCAGTGGCTTATGCAATTTCAAGGTGTAAAGAAAAAACGCAGACACTTCTTATTTTATTGATTACGTTTCCAACTTGGATCAATATGTTGATGCGAACATATGCGTGGATCAATATATTGAGTAGTAAGGGAATCATCAGTAATTTTGTCCAATTTCTAGGATTTGGTGAAGTTAGCTTTTTATATACGGACTTTGCCGTTGTTTTAGGAATGGTTTATGATTTCTTACCATTTATGATTTTACCTATTCATACCGCTTTAACTAAAATGGATAAATCTTTAGTTGAGGCAAGCAATGATCTAGGAGCGAATCCGATTACTACTTTTTGGAAAATTACTTTTAGATTGTCATTAGGTGGAGTATTAACAGGAATTACAATGGTATTTTTACCAGCTATTTCCTCATTTGTAATTCCAAAATTGTTAGGGGGTGGACAGTACTCTCTAATTGGTAATTTTATTGAACAGCAATTTATTAATGTAGGGGATTGGCATTTTGGTAGTGCTGTTTCTTTGATTTTAGCTGTTTTAGTTATTGTCCTCATGGGACTTATTAACCGGGTTGAAAAATACGCGGGGTATCAAGAGGAGGCTAAACGTGAAAAAACTAAAAAACTTTAAGTTTAATTTTAATAGTAGTTTATGGATTGGTTTTGCTTTAGCGTTCTTGTATTTACCGCTTGTGATTATGGCAATTTTTTCGTTCAATGATTCTAAATCACTTTCAAGCTGGAGTGGTTTTTCATTACGCTGGTATCAAGAGTTATTTGTAAATCAACAAATGATCGATGCTATTGTTGTGTCAGTTAGTATCGCAATCCTTTCAACCGTTATTTCAACAGTTTTGGGAACGATCACAGCAATTGGAGTATCAAAGTCAAAACTATTATTACGTAAGTTAGTTTTACAAGTAAATAATTTACCAATAATGAACCCTGATATAGTTACCGGGATATCCTTGATGTTGTTGTTTTCGTTTATTAAAGTAGAAAAGGGCTATTTAACTATGTTATTAGCTCATGTAGCTTTTTGTACTCCATTTGTAATTACAAATGTTTTACCAAAGGTACGACAGTTAGATGTTAATTTAGCCGATGCTGCGATGGATTTGGGGGCAACTCCATTTCAGGCTCTTACAAAAGTAATTATCCCTCAGATCAAACCGGGAATAATTTCAGGGGCTTTATTGGCTTTTACTATGTCATTTGATGATTTTATTATTTCTTATTTTGTTAGCGGGAATGGAATTGAAAATATTTCGATCGTTATTTACAATATGTCAAAGCGAACTAATCCTAGTATTTATGCACTTGCGACTATTATATTAGTTGTTGTATTACTTTTTGTGGCAATTGGAACATTAGTGCCGAAATTCTTTCCAAAAGCGACAAATAAACTATTAAGCAGTAAAACTGCTAAGATAGTTATTGCTGTTTGTCTAGTTTTATCTGTAGTGTGGTCAATTTCTACTGGTGTCAGTCGTAAAACGTTACGAGTGTATAATTGGGGAGAGTATATTGATAAAACAGTTATTAGTGATTTTGAAGATAAGTTCGATTGTCGGATTATTTATGAAACGTTTGATTCAAATGAAATTATGTACACTAAATATATGAGCGGAAATAGTTATGATGTACTAGTTCCTTCAGAATATATGATTGAACGAATGATCAAAGAGGATTTATTACAGCCTGTTGATAAATCATTAATTCCTAATTTGGATAATATTAATGAAGGAATTTTAGGACAGTCATTCGATTTGAGTAATAATTATTGGGTACCGTATTTTTGTGGTAATGTAGGTATTTTATATGATAAAACTGTTGTAGATGAAAAAGATTTAGAAGCAGGATGGAGTATCTTACGGAACACAAAATACAAAAATCAAATTTATATGTATGATTCAGAGCGTGATAGTTTTATGGTTGCTCTCAAAGCTTTAGGATATTCAATGAATACTACAAAAGAACGTGAAATAAATGAAGCTTATCAGTGGCTGTTAGAGCAACGTGAAGAAATGAATCCGGTTTATGTAGGTGATGAGTCAATTGATACAATGATCAGTGGTGTTAAGGCGATGGCGATAATGTATTCTGGTGATGCAGCAGCAGTAATGTCGGAAAATCCTAATATGGGTTACTATATGCCGAAAGAAGGGACTAATGTCTGGTTTGATGGATTTGTTATTTCGAAAGAGTGCAAGCAAACAAAACTTGCAAATGAATTTATTAATTATATGATAAGTGATAAAGTATCTTATAAGAATACTGTCGAAGTAGGATATTTAACTGCAAATGTTAATGCAGCGGCTCAGGCTGAAAAAGAGGAGTTTAAAGATATTAGTGCTTATGGACTGCGCACTGGCCCGAATGATGAAGTATTTGCTTATCAGGATAATGCTGTAAAAGAGATGTATAATTCTCGCTGGACGAAAGTGAAAGCAAAATAGTTAAAACTGTTGATTAAAAATCAGCAGTTTTTTTAAAAATATAAATATAAAAATTATTGATAAAATGAATCTTTTTTAGTGTGTTTTTTCTTATATATAAGAAAATGGTAATTTTTTTATAAAAAATACTTGAAATTATTTTCTGTTTAACATATAATAAATGAGCAGTCTGGTGATGACACCGACTGACAAAAACAAGAACAACAAGTTAATGGTTCCATGGCCAAGTTGGTAAGGCAACAGACTGCAACTCTGTTATCATCGGTTCGAGTCCGGTTGGAACCTCCATTAATGTGTTGCCCAGGTGGCGAAACTGGTAGACGCACAGGACTTAAAATCCTGCGGACCTTAAAATCCGTGCCGGTTCGATTCCGGCCCTGGGCACCATTTCTTAAAAGAATAAATCTTGCAAAAGCTAATAAGATGTGTTAATATAGATAGGCGTTGTAAGTG
>NZ_JAHOCB010000043.1:0-25322 GCF_019125875.1 Erysipelatoclostridium sp. MSK.23.31
TTCTATATATGCTTTAAATTTTATTTCTCTATTCATCTTCCACTACCTCACAATTACTTAATATTTTATCGATGTTATAAGGTTCTTCATCTTCCCGTTTAACAAATTTAAACAATTCATCAAACACAATCATAAATTCGCCATTGTAACCCCAAGAAATTGTTCCTTTCAATGTTGGTATATTTGTATACAGATACACACAGCCGTCATTGTCCCTTGCAATAAAGTTATATTCATTTTCCTTAGCAAACTTTAAATATTCATATTCAAATTTTGATAATTTAACAGGTTTTTTATATTCTTCTAATAAGTCCAGCAACGACCGTCTTAAACATTCTGAACATACTAATCCACTGCAATTGTGTTTGTTAACACTGGAATTTGTCGTAATTCGATGTAACCAGCAAGAGAGAATCTCATCAGCATTAACATCTGTATCAAAATTTTTAATCTTTTCTTTAATCTTTTCTATCCTTAACATTATTTTTGTTCTCCTTAAATTTATTGTTCCAATACCTTTTATTATTAAGATAGTTAGACATACAGCTGTAGCTACAGAATGTATAATTGCCCCTTCTATAAGCCCATTCTTTCATGTAGATGCTTACGTATGTCTTACCACATATAGGACATTTTCTTTCTTCAATACGATTAATTTTTCCCGACATATGTATTATAAATTTGTACAGCTTGCTCGACTGATCTAACTACAAACACAAGATGTCCTAACTTGCGTAACTCCTCGTGGAATTTGTCTTGAGCATTTCGAGTTTTACCAGTCTTAGTTTTAATTTCATACCATAATGTCATCCCATTGGGGCATATAATCATTAAATCAGGAGTTCCTACTATGCCTATTTTTATAGGTGTCATATTGTTTGTGTAAAAATTTCCTACTTGCATTCTGTAAGGAATAGCACCTAATTGAGACATAGAAACTTCAATCTTATTTTGTATAACTGTTTCAGGATTCATCGGTTACCTCTTTTTTTACTTTTTATTCTTCTGCTTCTAGGTGTAATATAGAATGCACTTTGCTTATAAAATTTATTAAATTTATAATTATTCATAGCTTTCTTAACACTCACTCTTCCTAACATTTACATCACCTTTTTCAAAATCAACACGTACCGTTTTAGCGTATCTAATTTTCTCGATGGCACTAGAATGGCAATGTTCACATATCCAGTAGTTATCTTTATTACCCTTGAAATTAAAATCTATATCGTCTAAACGCATTTCTTCTCCACAGTATTTACATTTCATTCTATAGCTCCTCTAATTTAGTTATTTCTTCATCTAGCCATTGTTCAATAGTATCTGTTATCCTATCGTGCAAGTCTTTTGGCAAAATTATACTCGTACTCTCTATACAACCTCTCGTTTCCCTACCTATTCCAATCATACGTTTAGTTTTAAAAATCCTAATGGAATACCTACCGAGATATGGACCGTGATATTTTTTTCCGCACCACTTCATTAAATCTTTAATAGGTTTTATCTTGTCTAACCGTTCTTTGTATTCTTCATATTGTTTTTCTGTCATTTTCTAACAACCTCATATTCATTGCCATTCAATTCTTCTTTAAGCAATAGTGGGAATCCCAGAATTCTGGGAACATAGTTATTTGCTATCATTTTGTAAGATTGAATCATTTTAATATATGAATACATAGCACGTGAAACATAGATAATATATTCACCCTCCTTACCAAGTAATGAATCATAAATTTCATCAACCATATTTTCATAAATACGTCTATTGATTTTCATGCTTTCTTACCTCTGATAGAATTTCATCCTTTATAGCGGATATATGGCTAATTATTTCATTAACACACTCTAAATCGTGCGTTCTTATTTCTCGGTTTATAAGTCCTAGGGTTAAATCATCAAGTGATTTATAAAAACTAATTGGTTGTAAATATTCTTCGTTTGTTTTTTTATTAAATAATATTTTATTTAATATATAGCAGTGTGTGTCTGAAGTGATTATGTAATTATCATTTATTTTTAATTTCATAATTTTAACTCCTTGTTTCGTACCGAATAACAGCATTTTAGCCGTAACCCGTGATTGACTGCTTTTAACACAGTCGTATAATATACGCCGTACTTTTCCGCAATATCTCTAGTTGTTCCTTCATAAACAATATTATTTCTATCGTCTAACACTTGTAGTGTCTTTGTTCTTGTTGGAGCATCATAACCATAGTAGTCCAAAAAATTACGATAGCTTTTGAACTTTTTTTCAACAGTTTTTATATCTCCGCCCAACAGAATAAACTCTTTCTTTGTAGGCGAACGGTAATAACTGTTTAAAAACTCGTCAACAATATTAATATCTTTCATTGTATGGATCACCTCTATTTCCAATTGCATCAAATAAACTTTCTTGCTCATATCTCTTACTAAATTTATTGCAGTGCTTTTTAGTAGGTTGAATTTCCAACCTACTAATCGTACACTTATTTTTTATATTGTGTTTACAGCACTTGCATATGTTATTCATCAGGACTCCACTCCAATCCCAGAACAATATAAGTCGTAGTTTTAAGAAATGGATACTGCTGTTCATAATAGTTTTTAATCAAAAAGTTATTACCATCATCACTTAGTTTAAGTATAGAGTTATCAAATAGAGTTATTAAATCTAAATCGTCATCAGTAACTAAAGCTGAATTCATAATCTCATGGATCATGTAACTGTCTTTTTTATTTATGTAACATAATTCTTTCGCGTTTACTGCCTTGCTTAAAATTCGACTGTTTAAATTACCGATGCAATCATTCTCTTTCGTAAGCAGATATCCAGTTTTAATGCCCTTGTAAATCTTGTATTCACCATCTTCACAATCAATAACGGTACTGTCTAAAATATCGTTTTCAGCTTCATACAAGATACCTACATCAAAGTTATAAAAAAACAATGTATTGTTTTTCTTATATAATCGATAATAGTCCCCGTTTTGTTTTGCTAATTTGCTCATTAATTCCACTACTTCATATAAACGACCATCCGTTTTTAAAATATTTAATTTCTCTTTCATAATTTTATTTTCTCTAGCCTTTCTTTTGATATGTTGAAATATTTTTCTTCAAGTTCAATGCCAATGAATTTTCTATTTGTTAGTAAACAAGCTTCTCCAGTAGAACCACTACCCATAAATGGATCTAAAACAGAATCATTTTCATTGGTACTATTAACAATAAAATTTTTTAAAATATCCACAGGTTTACAAGTTGGATGCCTATATAATTTTTTATCCTTTTGATTCAACGGTGTTTCATAGTGCGTTTTTTTTGTGTCAAAAGAGCCATAAATTTTTACACCTTTTTCTCTAAAAAACAAAATATATTCAGTATCCGTTAGATATTTATTTCCACACGCTGGAACAGGATTTGTTTTATGCCAAGTTAATAAATTCCAATTTATTTGTCTTTTGTATAGAATGTGATCTATATTGTTTTTATTCTTTAAAAAATAATCTAATAATTTATGTATTTGCTTTTGACTGCAAAAAATATATATATTTACTTTTTTTAAAATTCGAATCATTTCATCTAAAATTTCTTCATTATATCCATTTTTAATAAAATTCAGCTCTTTAACATACTGCTTATCTTTATGTGTATACAGTCCTCCCCCACTTGTTACAATTTCATAGGGTGGATCTGTAACTATCAAATCAATTGATTTATCGGGAATTTTTTTCATTAATTCCATACAATCACCTTGTCTTATTAAATAATTATCTTTCATTTATAATATGGAGTAACTCGAGTTTTATGTGCGCACAACTCTTACTCCTTTTCTATAATTTTATTCCTTTTCTTTTAGCAGTAACGAATATCCATCCGGGCTTATACCCTCGTTCTCTTGCTATTTTTATTAAATCTTCTTTTGTTTTAGCCATTCCGACTTCCATTCTTTGTTTTCTCTTATGTTCAGCTATAGCTATTTTTTCTTGTTCGCTAATTTTTCGTAAACGAACTTCTTCCATACACTGCAATTCACGACCCTTAACCTCAAACTCGTGTCCACAGTAAGGACATTTATTTGCAGTTTTAAAAATCCTGAAACAGTTAGGACAGTTTCTGATTGTAAAACTACCATCATCATTATTTGTTTTATGTTTACGTTTAACACCCTCCAAAGTCCATTCTCTATTCTCATCGGGAAGACCATGTCTTTGATAATTACCAACACAGTCAATAATAACTGCTTTTTTTCCATTACCATCAGGGGTTAAAACTCTCATACTCTGCTGAATATATAATGCTAAACTCTGTGTAGGTCTTAGCAGCAGTCCTATAGATGCATTAGGCAGTGTAATACCCTCACTTATAATATTTGCATTACATAGAACTGTATAATAACCTGAACGATATAAATCCATTATTTTTTTACGTTCAGTTTTATTCATCGAACCATCAATATGTACAGCTTTTATACCAGCTGAGTTAAACTCTTCACATACTTTTTTAGAATGATTAACACCAGCACAGTAAGCAATCGCTTGTCTGCCATCGCCTAATTTTTTATAACTGTCTATCACATCACCATAAATTGCACTGTTAAACATAAGATCATTAAGTTGCTTACCGTTATAGTCACCACCTAATGTATCGATATCAGTTAAATCCAATGCTATGTCAGGAGCGTAATACTCAAAATCTGCTATAGCACCTTGTTTTATTAAATATTTAACTGATACACCATTAATCAATGTATCGTACAATGTCAATTTATCTCCATTTAATCTAGTAGGTGTTGCGCTAAAGCCAATTATTATACAACCATAAAACTCGGCTATTTTTTTATAACTGCTTGCTTCACTCAAGTGACATTCGTCTATCAAAATAACCGTAGGTTTTTCATGTTCCCCTAGGTGGTTTACTTCTGTAAATACACTTGCTAATCTACATTTATTTAACAACCCTAGACTATCAATCAGTTCTTTGTGCTGACTAAGGAGCTCATTTCTATGCGCTAGGATTAAACTATTGCCTTTGCAAGTTTCAACGAACTTAGCCATTACATAACTTTTACCACTACGGCAAGGTAACTGTATCAGGATACCTTTAGAACCTTTATTTATGGCTTTTATAGTATCCTGATAAACAGTTTCTTGATAATCTCTAAGCTGAATCATTGTTAAAATTGAATATCGTATAATTTCAAGTCGGGTGTAGCTGTACTGTTAAAAGGGTTGTTAGTGTTAGTTTCTAATAATTTCTTTTCCTTAATTTTAAAATCACCTTTTCGGATTTTATCTGCACTTCTTACTTCATCAACAATTAATCTTGTCTTAACCTTTCCAGCATTAGGACCTTGTTGTGGGATATATTCTTCTTCACGAAGTACAACACCGATGCGCTGTCCCTTTAACTTTTGTTCATTCCAGTCCCATTTAAATGTTGGATTTGATTCTTCAACCGCAGTAATAAATCCTTTAAAAAATGACTGTGCCTTTTCTTTGTACGATCTATAGAAAGAACCACCCCAGAAATTCATTGTTTTATACAGTTCAAGGTAATAATCCTTGAACTCCCCCTCAGCAATATCAAAACTAATTTTTAAACATTCTTTGACCGCATCATCCTCTACATTTTTGATTACAGCTACATATCCATTGGCTGGCAAACTTTCAAATTCTCCCGCTTCTTTAATTTCATTCCAGTTATTGATTTGTTTCATATTTATTTATCTCCTTACTTGATTTGTAAATTTTGTTTTTCTTCAACATGGGCATATAATGTCATATTGTTTTTTAAAAAATTCTTAGTTGCTTTTTTGTCAATTTTAAATTTAATTTCTTCTTTGACTAAATCAGTATCTTTGTACTTATTGACAAACTCAATTTCATCATCAATGACAACTGATGATGATTTAGTAAACCGCAATACACATTTAGGTGTTTCGATTTTCTTAATACCGTGTTCAAGCATATATTTTGCTAAGAACGCTTTTGTATTTTCATTTCTATTTTCAATCGCTTTAGCTCTATCCAATAGAACCTTAGCTTCTTCTTTTAATGCATTAACATCAACGTCATTGTTTTTTAACACTACCGCAATAGCTTCTAACTTATCATTTTCAGCTAACTGCAACTCTTGAAATCTTGCAATATCGGTAATCTCGCCAGTTTCTTCGTCTACAAGTGAATTAATCTCTTGATTAATTTCGTATAGTTTCATTAGCTCATAGCCTCCATTTCATAGTATTCTCTGATTGTTTTATCAACAATTTTTAAATCGTTTTCGATCTCGTCGCTGTCAAACATCTCCATTGGGGTCTTGACTGGATTCAAACCATCACTCCGAGTTAAAAATTTATAAACCCCATCGTCATTTTTAGCCATTATTACGATAGTGAATAAACCTTCCATTGTTAATTGACTATCAATCATTTTTCCTGATGTCTTAGCTTTTATATGCCCGTCTTCAGTTCTTTCAGTATGGTGTAATAAATATACAGTCACATCATCATTTAAACCTGATATAAAATCCAAAAGATTTTTAAATTCGACTGCAATATCTGTAAACTTTCCATAGCCCACTTCTTTAGCCTTATCAAACATTTGAAATGACATCAAATATTGGCTATCATCAATAACAAATGTTTTGCATTGATTTTGAAATTTGGACATTACTTGTTTTATTGCATCATACCTTTCACTACCATGATGTTTTCTTAAATCCAAACTGTTCAGTTTCTTTCTAAATGGCAATGCTTTTCCAGCAACATTCAATACCATTACCTCTGATTTCTCAAAATTTCTTAGGGAAGTTGATTTTCCACTTCCTGAACTTCCTAACACAAGTACCGCTAATCCCACTGTTTCATTTCCTCCTTAACATTTTTTATTTCTTCTCTTAATTCTCTTGATAAATCAAAATCCGCATTGTCCCAATGATCTTTCATTTCTAACTCAAAAAGCTGACGTTCAAGATTGAACAACTTTTCCTTTGATTCAGTCATATTAATCCTCCACAAGTTCGATGAATCTACAAGAAGTGGTATTATGAAGATGTTCTAAATTTTTAATTCCCATTCTCCATAAATCACCTTCATCATCGTAAATTTTCCCGTTTTTTGACTTATAGATTTTTCCTTTCGTCATATAAACTGATGATAAACTTTCTACACAAACAAGTTTCCCATTGTAATATTCAAGACCGCGTTCCCAGTCCCAAGCAAAAGGATAAGCAGAACGATTTTTAATCATTCCTAACGCTCTAAACGCATCGCCTGAATACTCAAAATGTTTAACTTTCATAATATCAAAATTTTGATGTTCCTTATGAAATAAATCATCATTGTATTCCCCGAAAGAAACATATCTTCCGTTCTTTATATCCATGAAAGCGACAACATTATCTTCAAAAATTCCATGTAACATAATTTTGACTTCACCATTTTTCAGCTCAACCACATCACATACTTTTAAATCTTCTTTTTTCATTTTTTTATTCCTCCAGTATATAAACTTCTTCGTATTTCCTATCAAATTTACTATGGTCGCTTACATATACATCAATTACCTTTCCTCTAAACGAACCGGTATCTTCAGCAGTGTAAATGTGACCGTCAATCATTATCTTTGAACCTAGGGGAATATAATTTGTATCTACCCCTACCGTTCTACCCTCTACATAATTTGTACCTGAACGGGTTAAATATCCCGTCCACTGTCCGTTACATTCATAACAGCTACAGTAGTTAGTAATTTTGTAAATACCTAGTGATCTTCAAGCGGGTATCTCTTGCAATCCATAAGCAGAAGCTTCTTGTACTTCAGTGGGATATACTTCTTTGAATTCAGCATCTACTCGTGTACATACGTTTCCAATAACGCTAACTACTAGACTTGCTATAATAAGAACCACTGCAAGTACTGTTAATATTCCACGACTTCTAAATCTCATTGTATTTTCTCCATTTTTGCGCTATAATTTTTATGTGTGTTGTGTGTCACCGATTGCAGTCGGTGACACTATTTTTATTATCGTATCTATTTCAATATTGAATTCTTTAGATACAATGTCAGCTGATATTACGCTCTGAGTATAATTGCAGTTATATTTTTCCTTTAACTTTCTAATAAGTTTGTATATGTAATCCTTAGAACGATTAGGAAAAAGCATTTTTAATTCGTTATAACCAAGCATTGCCTATTCCTCTTTGGAAATTACAATTTGTTGCCAGCATTCCAAAATCTTTTCTTGATATTTACAAATATCTTGCAATAACTCAACTATCGAATTGTTATGATATGTTTTTATTCCTAGTAAATCATAAATAGTTTGACGACTTAATCCCAATTCTTTCATGACTACATCAATAGGTAGCTCTGCTCCGTCATAGTTCAAGTTATACTTGTACTTAATTTCTCTTATCCGTGTATAAATGTATGTTTCTTTTCGACCGATAAATATTAATTTAAGTTGTTCTATGTCTAACATTTTTTTTATCCCTTTCTTAAAATTTAAAATCTTGTTGTTCATACCCTAAGACACCGATAATAGTCGCTCTTGATGGCTGCCAATCATTGATGAAATCTAAAATTTTGTAATAATCTTTCTTTAAAATTTGATTCCTATGTTTTACACCACCGACAAGTAATACTTCGTGATTAAATTCATTAAATAATTTTCTGCGCTGATTACCACGCACAATTAACCCTTCGTCTTTGATAACATTGTTAATACGTTTTTGTATTCTAGTACCAATCTCTGAATATTCATTTTGAGAAATCGTTTGTACCGATTCTAATTGAGTTACACGTGCTTCAATTTGTTCTGTTGCTTCAAACATTAGCCTTAATGCTTGCATTGGATCGTGCTGAATAGAATATGTACCAGTTCTCCTCAATGTTGGTAATACTTCTGATGTAACCCATTCAGTAAATTGTTCTGCTTGTGGTTTTCTTGATTGAAAAATAACTTTATATAGGTTACTTTCATTTATGTATGTTAGTTTTTGGATACCGCCTTTTGTAAGGGTGTCACTAGTAGTTACCCCCTTTGAATTTAATCTTTCAACTACTTTTCTACTGTTTGAAATTTCTAAGATTTTGCATACATCTTTTAAACAAAACCAAACTTCATCGTTTTGATTTTGCGTTCTTACTTTTAAACCTTTAAAATCAAATTCTTGTAATTCGTTCATACGTTACCTCCTTTGTGTTTTATTTGCCCCATATTATTCCGTCCTAAAATTGGTACGATTAGTTTAAAAAAATTTTTGCCTTCATTTTGTCATCAGTAATTTCTAAAACTCTACAAATTTCATTAACTTCTTGTGTCGAAGGAAAAGACTTATTATTCAACCATTTATTAATGGTTGTTGGAGATTTTCCAAGTAATTTTGCTAACTTTTTCTGCGTCATATTAGCATCAACAAAAATTTTCAACATTTCTTTTTTATCAATCATTTATCCTAGCTCCTTTCTTCCGTTTTAATTTTGGGACGATTAAATCATACAACAACACTAAAACAATGTCAACCCATTTATGGAACGAAATTTAATTATTATGTAATCATTCGTTGCAAAAATGGTACAAAATGTTATAATTTAAATATAACAAGGAGGTGGAAAAATGGAAAAAGAAATACGAGATAAAATTTTAAAAATAATGAATGAAAGAGATATTTCATACGGTGAATTAAGTAAACGCACTAATTTATCTAAATCAACCTTACAAAGGTATATGACAAAAGAAGATGCAAAAGTACCAATAGATAGATTAAATATTATTGCTAAAGGTTTAAACACAACTCCAGCATATCTAATGGGCTGGAATAATAAAATATATACCGAAACAGAACACATGGTTAATGACGCACAACTCATTTGCGAGGATGAAGTCATATACAGCGCAACAAACATTTCGTTTATTAAAGTACCATTGTATGGCGATATATCATGTGGCAATGGTGCATTTGTCGATGATAATATAGTCGACTACGTAGCTGTACCCAATGATAATTTAAATCCTAAAAGTGAATATTTCGCTCAACGTGCAAAAGGTGACAGCATGATAAATGCTGGAATTGATGACGGGGATATTATTGTGTTTGAGAAAGTAAGTACAATTGATGACAACAAAATAGGATGCTTTTGTATAGATGAAAGCATGGCTACTTGTAAACGTTTCAAACGTGGTTCATCGTATATACAGCTGATACCAGCCAATCAGAATTACGACCCTATTGTTGTAGATTTAGAAAACACTAATTTTAGAATTTTAGGGAAGCTAAGAAAAGTAATAAAAGAATTTGACTAAGGGAAAGAAATAAAATGAATAAAGAATTACAATTCAAAACATTCACAAGTGAAAACATTAATTCTGAAGCGATAAACGAGTTAAACAACATTTTTAATAAAGGTAAGATATATTTTTCTAAAGAAGAAATATGTTTTTGTTATTTTAGCAATAAACCGATAGTAATAACAAATGATAAAATATTTACATTATTCATCGATAACAAAAAAGAATTTGATTTTATTCAAATTCCATTATGTAGAGTATTAAAAACTTTTTGTAATTATAAAGGTGCAGTTGGGATGCCTTACATAGTTTTTGATTGTTCAATCGAAAAAAGAGAAATGCTCATTTCTTTAGACCCCTTAATAGAAGATAATACTTTGACAAGAATAAAAGATTTATTAGAAAAAAATGACAAACCATTTAATATTAATGAAAATATAATTTATAAACACATTGATTTAAATGATGAAAACAATAATTTCACCACATATGACGTGGATATGTTCATTAATGAAAAAATGCGAAAAAAAATTGGTTTTTTCAGTAATTCTAGATATATAAGAAAAATCACCTCTACTCATAAAGAATGGTTTACAAAAACAATAAGAGAGCGTATAGAAGAAAAAAAGGAAGTAACTACAATAAATATAGGGCAAGAAAAGAAATCTAATCTATTCATGGGAGTTGATATTGATGAACTTATAGCAAAACATACATGTGATGGTATATTTTTAAAAAATGGTTGTGCTAAAAAATTAGTTGAATTAACAGGCATAGATATTGATGATGCAAAGGAAATTCTAGAAAGCGCATTTGCTCCAATGGTTGATGACGAAGAGACAACTTCTATTAAAGCTTCTTTTGATCTAAATTCCTATGAGCCGGTTTCTTATACTTCTCCAACAATAAATAATACTGTTAGTAACTCTAAAGCCGAAAAACCATTATCAAAAAAGCAACGTATTAAACAAAACAAAAAAAATGGTATTGTTTGTTGTCCGAAATGTGGAAGTACCTCGATAACAACCACAAATAAGAAATTAAGTGTTAAGCGTGGTCTAGTCGGGTTAGCTATAAATCCGCTCGCTGGAGCTGTTGGTGCAGTCACAAGTAAAAAAATATACAACGTCTGTATGAATTGCGGACATAGATGGAAACCATAACCATCATAAAAAACCACCCCACTGCAATGGGATGGTTCACGAGGTACTGCAATACCTCTGAGCATAATAAAAGCTATCAACCGAAAGATATTTTTATTATGCTCCTATTATAACAAATAAAGGAGTAAAATGAAATGGTAAGATTAAAACGTAGACCAAATGGCTACGGTACTGTCAAAACCTTATCAGGCAGACGTAGCTGTCCTTATCTTCCTTGTGTGTCTTTTAACGGTGAGCAAAAACCACTAAATGCTTTTAGTGATCCTGATGATGCTTTTACAGCTCTTGAGATAGCTAAACTCAGGTATGATGATAAACTAAGCGCAAAAGAAGCAGAAAAACGTTACGGGGATATTTATAAACAGATCTCAAATAAATTAGAATTATATATTTTCCAAAGCAATCCCATAAATACTGTCAAACCAAAAACTACAATATCTATTTCTAAATCAATTCCAACATTCAAGGAAATCTATGATATTTTAGACGAAGAAGAATTTTCTAAACTGAAATCTAGAGGTCAAAAGCGTAGCTGGTTTAATAACTTTGATTCTATTCATGAACTACCTATATGTGATATAGAATTTGATGATATGCAATTCGTTCTTGATGAATTAAAAGAACGAGGAAGAAAAAGCGGTACCTTAGCTCATATGAAAGTAATATGTAAACAGATTTTTGAATATGCAGTAATACGTAAATACGTTAAACCTAATGAAGATTTTTCAAGCTATCTTAAAATCAAAACAGATAACGAAACGGATAGTAAACACCATCCATTTACTATTGAAGAAATAAGAAAACTATTCAAACACAATACTAGAGAATCTAAAATTGTATTAATCTACATTTTCACCGGAACACGTCCTATCGAATTATTTAAATTAACAAGGGAAAATATTTATATAGATGTAAAATGTAATGATGACGGAAATGAAAAGATAATTTCATACATAAATACTGGTAGTAAAACTGAAGCTGGAAGAAATAGGAACATTCCTATTCATGATTTGATAAAACCCTTCATATTGGAATTAATTAATGAAAACAATATGTATCTGTTTATGAATGACAGTAACAATCAGTATATTGAATTCAGAAAAAATATTTTTAATAACTTAATGGAACAATTAAACTTCACACATACTCCATACGATACTCGTCATACATTTAATACTCTTGCTAAATTATATAATATGGATGATTTTTCAAGAAAAAGAATCGTAGGTCATAAATCCAAAGATATTACTGATGATGTATATACTCATACAATTTTAAATAAACTGTTTGATGAAGTGCAAAAAATTAAGTTAGAAAAATAATTAGTAACAAATATGAAAAAAATAATTTTTTACTGTTACTAGTTTGTTACTAATATATATTATTTATAGTATAAATACGTACGAAAAATGTCAAATTTCGTACGTATTTTATATTTTTTCTTTCAAGTCTTGAAAAAACAAAACATTTATTTGAATAAACGTGTATGCTTTATGTGTAAAATAAATATACGGAGGAAATAAGATGGAAAAGAAACCTGTAAAAATTGTAACAATTGGTGGAGGTAGTAGTTATACTCCTGAATTAATGGAAGGATTTATTAAAAGATATGATGAACTTCCAATCAAAGAAATTTGGTTAGTAGATATTGAAGCTGGTAAAGAAAAACTAGAAATCGTTGGTGCTATGGCACAACGTATGTGGGACGCTTCTCCTTACGATGTTAAAGTACATTTAACTTTAGATCGTCGTGAAGCTTTAAAAGATGCTGATTTCGTTACTACTCAATTCAGAGTTGGTTTATTAAACGCTCGTATTAAAGATGAAAGAATTCCATTCTCTTATGGTATGTTAGGACAAGAAACAAATGGAGCTGGAGGAATCTTCAAGGCATTTAGAACAATTCCTGTAATCCTTAGCATTGTTGAAGACATGAAAGAATTATGTCCAAATGCATGGTTAGTAAACTTCACAAATCCTAGTGGTATGGTTACTGAGGCAGTTATGAAATATGGTAAATGGGATCGTGTAATTGGTTTATGTAACGTACCAGTTGGGGCTATGATGGCTGAACCAGAAACAATCGGAACAACTTTAGATAAATTAATTTATAAATTTGCTGGATTAAACCATTTCCACTGGCACCGCGTTTTTGATTTAGACGGTACAGATGTAACTGGAAAAATCATTGATGCAATGTATGAAGGTAAAGATTCTGGTATTCCTGCAAATATTCATGATATCCCATTCTTTAAAGAACAATTAAAACAAATGAATTTAATTCCTTGTGGATATCATAGATATTACTATCGTCAACAAGAAATGTTAGCTCATGGGCTTGAAGAATATAATGGAATTGGAACTCGTGGACAACAAGTAAAACAAACTGAAGCAGAATTATTTGAATTATATAAAGATCCAAATTTAAATTACAAACCTGAACAATTAACTAAACGTGGTGGTACTCACTATTCAGATGCTGCATGTGAAACTATCGCATCAATCTATGCTAATAAAAATACTCACCTTGTTGTAACTACTAAAAACAATGGTGCTGTACCTGATCTTCCTGCTGATTGTGCTGTAGAAGTATCTGCTCATATCGGTTCAGCTGGAGCTTTAGCTATCGCTTTTGGACCATTAGAACCTGCTCAACGTGGTTGGTTACAATGCATGAAAAATATGGAATTATGTGTTGAAGAAGCTGCTGTAACTGGTGATTATGGATTAGCTTTACAAGCATTTATCTTAAATCCACAAATTCCTTCTGGTGAAAATGCTAAACGTGTTTTAGATGAATTATTAATTGCTCATAAAAAACACTTACCACAATTTGCTGATAAGATCGCTGAATTAGAAGCAGCTGGTGTTACAGTAAAAGATGAAATCGCTAGAGATTTAGACTAAATAAAAAATTCGTGAATTTGATATGATCTCTCTAAAATAGACAACTTAAATAAAGTTGTCCATGAAAAGAGGGATCTTTTCTTATGGCACGTAATATACAATAAAAAAAGATACAAGCAGTTTTAGAGTATAAGAACAGAATTAAAGAAATAAAACAAATAATAATTCAAGAGCATTTAAATAGTAAAGATTCTTTGAGAGATTTAAGCAATAAATACAATACTCATTCTTCTTCATCTTTATGAAGTTGGGCTACCAGTTATAATAGTCACTAAAAATTAACAGATTATGATCCTAAAGGAGATGTCTACATGACCAAATCAAAAAAAGCAACATTAGAAGAAATAATTAAAATTGTATAATATTATTTAGATTATGAGAAAGAATATAAATCAGCAGCTGAACTTTTTGAGGTTTCTTACTCACAAGTATATCAATGGGTAAAGAAATATTTAGAATTAGGTGAAGAAGGTCTAAAAGACAGTAGAGGTAAGCGCAAAGAGGAATCACAATTAAATGAGTTAGAAAAATTACAATATGAAAACGAACGTTTAAAACACCAATCTGAACTTAAAGAAAAAAATATTATCTTAAAAAAGTTGAAGGAAGCTAATATTACTCAAAGTATGTCAAGAGTTGGAAAATGTATCGATAACGGTTCTGCTAAAAGATTTTGGAGAATTATTAAAAGTGAGATGTATTATCTTAACAAATTTAATTCTTTCAATGAATTAAAAAAAGCAATTGAAACTCATATTGACTTCTACAATAACGAAAGATTTAATAATAAGGTACCAATGAAAGTACGTTTAGAAGCTCTAAATGGTACTGAAAATCCAGCACAATATCCTACCAATAATTCATTAAATTACGCAATGGTATAATAAAAGATGCTTTACCAAATGGAAAAGCATCTTTTATTTTGTTATTTCTTATTTCTTGTTGGTTTGTACATCCCACCCGGTGAATAATTATCTGCATATTTTTTAGATACTTTTTTCACTAATGAAACTACTTTTTTCTTTATAGCCATGTTTTTTCACCTCCATACTTACACCTGTAAAAAATAAAGTAAAACCAATTATCATGCTTAGTCGTGGTTCTATAGGATAAATTAATCCAATCACAGCCAGACATCCCCAAAAAATTAATTTACTTATTTTCACATTCCGTGCTTCATGATTTTCTTGCCACATAAATGCTTTAGCAGCAATAAGTATTGCCATAATTAGAAGATAGCTATTTTCAAAATCCGCAAAATAGAGCGTACCAAGATATAACAAAGTCGTTAAAAACATACAGCGATAAAAACTATCAGCATGATAACCGTCTACAAATGTCCGTAATCCAACTAATGCAATAATAAATATTATTGTTTCTAGTACCATATTTCTAAAAATGCCGATTGCTAACAACAAAAAAAATAAAATCATTTGAGTCAAAATGAGTTCAATACCAAATCTTACTTCATCAATTTCATCCTCAGTCACATTATCAACATCTAATAAAAATATGCTTATTTTTTCACAAAAACGTTTCATATCTATCCTCCATGTCCATTATACTATTAAATCTTCCTAAAAATATTTTCAATGTACTAACCGGTCCTATTTTGTTATTAAATACTTCTAAAAAAATTAAAACTTTGTGCCGGACAATAGCACAAAGCTTTAAAAAAAGAGATTAGATTATTAATTCAAACTTCTATCCAATAGACGTTTGTGAGAAATAGCTATAAATATTACTTGCGGCCATGTAGTAATATTATAACTTGGAGATTATGTATAGAAAGACAATACTTTTTATTTTATTATTATTACATCTCTCCCATAATCTATTATACTACACAACTTAACAGCTTGCGGTTTTATCCTTTTTTTCTACACTAACGGTCAATATTATGACATAAACGGCTTTTTAATTATCAACATTCAGTAAAATATCGCAATGCACCTTGTTATTTTCATAGAAATATTCCATTGTTCCATGATAGGTTTCTACAACCTCTTTAATGATTATTAATCCTTTTCCATGATCTCTTCCTTTTTTACTTTCATAATTAAGAGGTCTATTAGTCGAATTTATTATGCTGATCAAAAGCATATTGCCTTTACTAAAAATTTTGATTTCAACTATCTTCTCCGCTGTTTTTAAAGCAGCTTCAGTAGCATTATCTATCAGATTAAATAATAGAGAACATAATTTGTCTTGAGCAATATTAACATTGCGATCAATCACTGCATCTACAACATAATTAACTTCATCGTTATTGCGAATCTTCGCATTTAAACAAGCATCTACAAAAATATTTCCCGTACGTATCAATTTAACTGGAGCATTTAAATCTTCTTTAATTGCTTTTAAATATTGGTTAGCGACTGATTCTGTTTCGACTACTTCTTCTAGGACTTGTAAATGATTATTAATGTCATGCTTAAACTTATAAAGACGTTCTTGTTCTTTTTCTAATTCACTAATATGACGGCGAGTTGTAGCATATGAATAATTTGCTAACTCTAACTCCTTATTACGTAAATACATACGGGAAGAATTGATGATATAATTATTTACCAAAATCATTTGAACACCTGCTAAGATCAATATAAAAAAGATATAAATATCCCCCTGTTCAACTGATAATACGTTTAAAATCAGTACAATAATCACTTCAACAATATTGATCAAACAAAACGAATATAAAAATTTTTTAGGTAACTGATGTTCCACAAAATCACGTTTTTGAACCGCATATTTGCATATCAATGCTGATGATATATAGTTTCCTAAAGGAAAAACAACTCGCATACTCCCCCATACGATATCCAAATATGTATTGTCAAAAATTTCTAGCGCCACTGCAATCATAACTGAGCCGACAATAATTTGAATTGAATAATAAATTGTAGTGATAAACAAATTATTAAGCCTAAATCTCTTAACCAATACCCCACAATAAATAAAATCCAAACTAATACACATTAAATTACCAATTACATATAACCAGCCATTATGTGGTGAAGTATACGTAACAATATTCAAAACAAACGTATAACTTAATATAACCATAATATTTCTAAGCATGTTTTCTTTACGAATATATGGATAGGTTAATGAAATAACATAACTTAAAGCAACAACATATATCAATGTATATAAATACTCAATAAAAAAATTAATCATCACTCTTTGATCTCCTGCATTAAAAGATTAAATACATCTTTTTTTCTTCTTCTACTAATTTCTAGCGATTCATCAATACCTTTTAATTTTAAAATATATCCATTCATCGAAACAACCATATTAATATTGATTATCTGACTTTTATTTATTTGGACAAAATTATCTGGTAAATACTGATTAACTTCTTCAAGCGTCATATAAGGAATATAGAAATTATTATCATTAGTATAAAAATGTAAGTATCTTTTTACTGATTCGATATAAATAATATTTCTACTTCGAAAATGAAAAATCTCTCCCTTTTTCTTGATCCAGATATCATCATTTTGTTGTCTACGATTTATCGCTTTAAGCAAGGTTGGCGTTAACTTTGTTTCTAATTCTGATTTAAGTAAATATCCTGCTACATTAATATCAAACGCCTCCTGCATTTTATTTTCATAATTAGTTATGTATATTATGATCGTATTTTGTTTCAATAATTTTTTTGCTACCTGTATTCCACTCATTGTTGGCATATCGATATCTAATAAAAGAATATCAAAGTTTTTACCACAATTAAAAAACTCTTCAACATCTTGAAAAAGTTCAACTGTATATGGTTCCTTAATTCTAGCCTCCTCTACATACCCTCTGATTCTAAGTAGCATTGACCGCTCATCATCTAGTATACCTATTTTCATCTTTACACCTCATTTATTTATTATACTTGATAAAACCTTTTTTGACTAATTAAAAAAGGCCCTTAGGCCTTATCCTGTTGCTTTTTTTCATAGTAATTTCTTACCAGCACTTGTGTTTTACGAATATGATTTTGAATTTTTTCTTTAGCTAAATCCTTATCACGAGCTAAAATTGCCTCATAAATTTCTCGATGCTCCTGTGCTGCTGAAATTAAACGATCCGGTTGACGAATTGAATGCCTTGAAGTTACATGAATATAATAATTAATATCTGTTAATAATTGCTCAAAATACTTTGATTGGGTACAACGATAAATAGCCTCATGAAAAGCAATATTAATTTCATTAAACTTCTCTTGATCACCTTTTTCAGCATAAAATTCCATTAAATCATACACTTCTTTTATCTTTTCAAGTTCCTCATCATTAATTCGCTCAATTGCTAATTGGATTGCTAGCCCTTCTAAAGCATAACGAATTTCCAACATATCATCGATATCACGATGAGAAAACCCTAGTACATAAACTCCTTTATTAGGAATACTTTTAACCAAACCTTCTAATTCCAACTGTTTTAGAGCCTCACGAATTGGAGTTCTAGAAATATTCAACTCTTTAGACAAAGCAACTTCATTTAATTTTTGTCCTTGAGTATATTCCTCATTTAAGATTTTATCACGCAAAACGGTGAAAATTTTATTTCCAAGCGACCCATGTCCGGTATTTTCTAATAAATTCTTTGTCATTGTTTAACCTAACTTTCTGATGATGGCTGCGGTGAACTCGTCTGTTGAAGCACTACCCCCAATATCAGGTGTTACAATAGTTCCTTCTTCAACTACAGCTGCTAAAGCCTCACGCAATTTATTAGCATCATCTAATTTCCCTAATGCCTCTAACATTAATGCAAATGCTAATAATAATGCACTCGGATTAGCGATACCCTTACCAGCAATATCTGGTGCACTTCCATGAACAGCTTCATAAATTCTAAATTCATCACCAATATTCCCACTTGGTGCAAATCCTAGACCGCCAACTAATCCAGCACATAAATCAGAAACAATATCACCATATAAATTTGGTGCAACTAAAACATCAAAAGTTTCTGGACGAATTACTAATTGCATACACATGTTATCAACAATAACCTCTTGTGGCTCAATATCTGGATAATCTTTAGCCACATCTCTAAACGCTTCTAAAAATAATCCATCTGTATATTTCATAATATTCGCTTTATGAACTGCTGTTACTTTTTTACGTCTATTGTTCTTAGCATATTCAAAAGCATAACGACAAATCTTTTCACTCGCTTCACGAGTAATTAATTTAATTCCATTTGCCATATTTGGATTGATCATATACTCAATCCCTTTATATAAATCTTCGGTATTTTCACGAATCATAACCAGATCAATGTCTTCATAACGAGAATTGATTCCTTTAAATGATTTGATTGGACGAACATTAGCATAAGTTGCAAACTGTTGTCGCAAGGCAACATTGACACTTCTAAATCCCGTTCCAATCGGCGTTGCTGTCGGACCTTTTAAAGCCCATTTATATTCTTTAATAGCATCAACAAGTCCTGGTTCAAAAACTTCTTTCGTTGTAGCTGCATATTCAGCACCAGCCTGATATTCCACCCATTCAATGTCAAGCTTCATCGCTTTAGTGATATCAACGACACTCTTTGATATTTCTTTTCCAATTCCATCACCAGGGATTAAAACAGCTTTCATTAAAATTCACCTCCCAATTCTTTAATTGCATTTAATAAACCACCGTAATTAATCATTACTTTTTCACGAGGTGATAATGTTAATTCAGCCTCGATTGAATCATTAGTAGTTTCATTAATTACTTTTACTTTACCATTATGTTCAACAACATCTTTGATATTAACGATTTTATAACTATCTTGGTCATTGAAGAAATCTTGGTCTTTAGCTTCAATAACTAAAGGTAAAATACCATTATTAATTAAATTGGAACGATGAATTCTCGCAAATGATACTGCAAAGATTGCTTTAATCTTTAAATAGTTTGGTACTAAAGCCGCATGTTCACGGGAACTTCCTTGACCATAATTATCACCACCAACGATGAATCCCCCATTATTAGCAATTGCACGATCATAGAATTCAGGATCTACTTTACTGAATGAAAATTTTGCTAAATGTGGCACATTTGAACGATATGGCAATAATTTGCTATCTGAAGGAACAATATGATCTGTCGAAATATTATCACCAACTTTTAAAACAACTTTTCCACTAATTTCATCTGTAATTTTTTCTCCACGTGGAACCGGTTTAATATTAGGTCCCATATATACTTCATTATTTTCGTCATATTCATCAATGAAGAAATTTCCATTTTTAATAAATGGGGTATTTGGCACCTCTTCTAAATACATATCATCTTCAAATTCTTCTGACATGTACCCTTTAATTGCGCTCAATGCCGCAATTTCCGGTGATACTAAGTATACGCTTGCATCATTTGTTCCTGAACGTCCCTTGAAATTACGATTAATCGTTCTTAATGAAATCCCTTTTGAGAGCGGTGCTTGACCCATTCCAATACATGGTCCACAACCACATTCAAGAATCCTTGCTCCAGCTTGAACCATATCAGCTAATGCTCCATTTTGTGAAAGCATCGCAAGAATTGAACTTGATCCTGGCGCAATAACTAAAGAAACATGATCCGCAACTTTGCGTCCTTTTAAAATCTTAGCTGCCTTCATCATGTCAGCAAAAGATGAGTTAGTACAACTTCCTATCACAACTTGATTTACTTTCATTCCTTCAAGTTCTTTTACTGGTACTACCGCATCTGGACTATGAGGCTTAGCAGTCATTGGCACTAATGCACTTAAATCAACATCTAATTCTTGATCATATGTAGCATCTTCATCAGCTTTCATTTCAATGTAATCATCTACTCGCCCTTGTTGTGCTAAATATTCTTTTGTTCTTTCATCGGTCGGGAAAACTGATGTAGTGGCTCCCAATTCAGCCCCCATATTACAAATCGTAGCACGATCAGTCAATGATAATGAAGCAACTCCATCTCCCGTATATTCAATAATCTTATTAACGCCACCCTTAACCGTTAATTGCTGAAGAATATATAAAATAATGTCTTTTGCACTTACCCATGGTGCTTTTTTTCCAGTCAAATTAACTTTAACAACACTAGGACATTGTAAGTAATATTTACCTGTTGCCATCGCTACTGCGACATCTAATCCCCCTGCCCCAATAGCAATCATACCCATTGCTCCACAAGTTGGTGTATGTGAATCTGATCCAACTAGAGTCTTTCCTGGTTTTGAGAAGTTTTCTAATTGTAATTGATGACAAACTCCATTACCTGGTTTTGAAAAAACAATCCCATGCTTTTTAGCCACACTGCGGATAAATTCATGATCATCCATATTTTCAAATCCTGTTTGTAACATGTTGTGATCAATATATGCCACTGCTTTCTCTACTGCAACATGTTTAATATTCATTGCTTCTAGTTGAAGATAAGCCATTGTCCCTGTTGAATCTTGTGTTAGTGTTTGATCAATTTGAATTCCAATTTGTTCTCCTGGAACAAGATTTCCATCTTTAAGTTTACTACTTAAAATTTTGTATGCTAAATTCATACCCATCACGATATACCCCCATTATTCTTATATTGCATACAATTATACAAAAAAACAATCTTGATTACAACCCTTTGGAGCAAATTTTACCACAAGATGTACTAAAAATAAAACACTTTAATAAAAATCTATTATTTACTTGATTTAATCGAGTAATTTTTAATTACACTTTTTTAATAATAAATTTGTGAATTCCTAAAATAAAATATCTACTTTTCTTCTTAAAACAAAAGCCTTACTATAAATATCAATGAAAATATGTTAGAATACATTGGGTGATAAAATATGTTAATAGAATGTTCAAATATAACAAAATCATTTCAAGGGATTCCCTTATTAAAAGATATAACCTTTAAAATTGATGATCATGATAAAGTCGCAATTATCGGAGTTAATGGTGCTGGTAAAACTACTATTCTAAAAATTATTGCGGGCGAAGAAAACTATGATAGCGGTGACCTTTTTTGTAATAAAGAATTAACACTAGGTTATTTAAAACAACAGCATGACTTAGCGATGGATAAAACAGTTTACGATGTTGGCCTTGATGTTTTTGCACCATTGATCACAATTGAAAATAGACTACGTCAATTAGAGAATGAAATGACAACTGATCATAGTGAACGTATTTTAAATGAATATGATCGTCTAACTCAATCATTTCATGATAAAGATGGATATAGTTATCCCAGTAAATTAACCGGCGTTTTAAAGGGACTGGGCTTTAGCGAAGAAGAATTCAATTTAAAAGTTTCAATGCTATCTGGTGGTCAAAAAACACGTTTAGCTCTTGCTAAAATGCTGCTTCAAAAACCAAAGCTATTGTTACTTGACGAACCTACTAACCATTTAGATAATAGTGCTATTAATTTCTTAGAAGGATATTTAAAAAATTATCCTCATGCAATCATCACAGTCAGCCATGATCGTTACTTTATTGATCAAGTTTCTAATAAAATTGTAGAAGTCGAAAATGGAAAATCCAAAAGCTATAAATGTAAATATAACGAATATTCAATTTTAAAGAAAAAGCAAAGAGCTGTTGATTTAAAACATTATTTAAATCAACAAAAAGAAATTAAAAGAATTCAAGAGAGTATCGATACACTAAAATCATATAACCGTGAAAAACAAGTTAAACGAGCCGAATCTAAAGAAAAGCAGTTAGCTAAAATTGAACGTATTGACAAGCCTGAGAACTTGCCAGATACAATCACGATTAATTTTAAACCAAAACGTGAGTCCGGTTTTGATGTTTTAAAAATAGAGAACCTAGCTGTTAAATTTGATGAAATTTTATTTAAAAACATTGATATCGATATAAAAAAACAAGAGCGTATTGCTCTTGTCGGGGATAACGGTGTGGGTAAAACAACTCTTTTTAAAACTATCCTCGATCAGCTAAATGCTTATCAAGGTAAAATTAAATTTGGTAGTAAAGTAGACCTTGCTTACTATGATCAAGAACATAGCACACTAGCAATGGATAAAACTATTTTTAATGAAATTAGTGATAATTTTCCTAAGATGACTAATACTGAGATTCGCAACAGTCTTGCCTTATTTAACTTCAAAGGCGATGATGTTTTTAAAGAAATCTCTTTACTTTCTGGTGGTGAAAAAGGACGTGTTGTACTTACTGAAATATTATTAAAACAAGCAAATCTTTTAATTTTAGACGAACCAACCAACCACTTAGACATTGCTTCTAAAGAAGTTCTTGAAGATGCCTTAAACCAATTTGAAGGAACAATCTTCTTTATTAGCCATGACCGCTATTTCATTAATAAAGTAGCAACTCGTGTGATCGAATTAACGAGCACAAAAGCCATCAGTTACGATGGTAATTACGATACTTATTTAAATCATAAAAGCGTTGCTAAGCCGCTCAAAAAAGAAAATGTTGATTATCTTGATATGAAACAGCAAAATGCTCTTTATCGTAAACAGCAAAATAAAATAAAAAAGATAGAAACTAATATTTCTATACTAGAAACCAAGATCAACACTTTAACTGAACAGCTTCATAGTGAAGAAGTTCTAAATGATTATCAGAAATATAATCAGATCAATGATGAAATTTCCGAATTAGAAAATCAGTTAAATACTTTAATGGAAGAATGGGAAGCCCTGCAATAAGGGCTTTTTATATTCTTTTAACTCCAAGAATACAATAATTTTCATCTACACCTGAGCCTTCACAATCAACATACTCAACTTTTACTACACAACTGATATTTGTTTTTCCTAGTTTTCGTAAAGAAACACAATCCCCCTGCTCAATTCCCTCTTCTTTACAAACAACTAAATGGTTAATCACACCGTTACAGATTTTATCAAAATATTGGCTGTCAACCTGTAAACTACACATACTAAAACTCCTTTCAAATCTTTAAATATTGTTTATAGTGATCAGATCCATCAATTTCTTCAATTCGTATCTCAATCGTTTTTTCTAAATCCTCTACAATTGTTTTTTCATTAACCAGATTTTTTTGACTAATCCAAGACTGATATAGTGGATAAATTATAAATCTTAATGTTAAAGCAATTGATAACAATCCGAAATCTATTGATACACCTAATATTAATGGTTTAAGTAACATTCAACCATACCTCCTAGTATTGCCATTCACTCATGCTTTGATACTATCTAAATCACAATAACTAACACATATATATGCTCTAAATAATTTATTATGTCAGTTAAATAAAACATTACTACTATACTTAACCATATATTGCATTACTTTTTTGTCTAATCTAGTGGAAATAAAAATACTTTAATTCTTCAATCCAAATATTTAAATAAAAAAAGAGCAAAATAATTAAATATCCTGCTCTTTTCTATTAACCGTTTAGTAATTTTATTTAATCGATTTCTTTACCAGATCCAGCTCTTTGCTAATTTCCAATAATTCCTTAATTGCAATTTCTAGATTTTGTCTTGGGTGCTCTTCTAAGGACTTCTTAGTCGTACTAATTCTCTCGGCTATGTTTTCTAAACTTTCCATGTTAATTCTCCCTTTTTCTTTATTCTACCATTTTACTATACTCTATCATGCCATATTTTTGCAGACCATATCAGACTATGATAAATTAAAAAAATGTCCAATTTAAGCTACATTAATTTAAATTAATAATAACTTTCTTGCTCTCCATGATAATATACTTTTGATAAAGAAATATACAAAAATCTCTTACGATTACAATTATAACAAATTCATCACATTAGTCCAAGATAAAAAAATTTTTCTCTAGTTTATAAAATAAAGCAATTATTAGAATAAAATGCATATTTTTCATTTTTAAAGGTTATATTTAGCCAATATGTATTACCCTTACACTTAGTAAATCTTTATTACTTTAAGGTATAATAAAGCCGTAAAAACAAGGAGGAAATAAAATGTTACACAAAAAACTAAAACCATTCCCAAGTGATTTTTT
>NZ_JAHOCB010000044.1:0-25229 GCF_019125875.1 Erysipelatoclostridium sp. MSK.23.31
AAATATAAGAAAACTGGAGCAGGATATATTTCCCCTCCAGTTTTAGTATAGAGCCTCTAAAAACAGGCAGTGCCTGTTTTTTTAATAGGAGTAGGAATGATGAAAAATGAGATATTAAAATTTCTTAAACAAGATTATCTTAATAATTTAGATTTAATATATGCTCTTGAACATGGTGCTAAGATAAAATATTATAATCAGGCAGGAATAATGCTTAAATTTGAGGATATCTATATGCTTGCATTCAAAGATGAAAAAATTGCTGAACAATTACTTAAACAAATAGATAAGTGCTCAATGCTAGCAATTCACAATGATAAATATTTTAATATAATTAATCAAAAATGGAGATTAAATAAAGAAATTGTAGCTTACCAGTATGGCTATTTAAAAAAATATGTTAGAATAATTAATAACCCAATCGTTGAAATTAAAGAAATTGGGAGGGAATATTTTGAATTTATTAAAGAAAATTATTCTACTCCGATTGAAGAAGCATATTTGCTTGAACGAATTGATGCTAATGTATTTGTGGGTGCGTTTATTGAAAAGCAGATTGTTGGATTTGCTGGGCGTCATATAGAGGGAACAATTGGTTTTGTTGAAGTAATTAAAGAATATCGACGTCTTGGAATAGCTCAGGCTCTAGAACAGTATTTAATGCAAAAACTAATTGCTGAAAACGAAATTATTTATTTACAAGTAGAAGTAGATAATTATCCATCAATGCGACTACATGAAAAATTAGGCTATGAGCGTTCTGATGATATTATCACCTGGTATATGTAAAGAAAGGAAAGAATAATGGGAAATTATAATTTTGATGACTTACAGTATTTACAAATTCCGTTGCCAGAGGAATTATTAAAATTAAAATGGCATGGTAGTTTTACAAGAATGAAAAGAATAATTGATGCAAAATTAGCTAATGATATTCCAATAGCTTTAAAAAAACGACTGCTTCATGAAAAAGAAATTATTCGTAGAATACCTAAAGAATATCCGTTATCATATGAAGAAGCTTTAAAAATTTGTCATAATAATTTTAATGATTTTAGTGATGAGGAACTAGAAAAATTACAAGATGAAAATGCGGTAGAATGGATTTTTGTAGAAGGACAACCATACTTTAGAGCTGATTTTTTTGATAACATTTTAAAGACTAGAAATGATTATGCTGCACGTTTGTTTGATAAAAGCAAAGTTGAAAGTCGTGAAGCAAATTTTGCACTGCTTAATAATGCAATACATGAAATTAAAACAAAGGGACAATTAACATATCATTTTCGTTTAAAGACGGGAATTAAGATCAAGGCATCAGATTCAAATAAAAAAATTAAAATTCATCTTCCTTTGCCGTTAGAAGATTGTCAAGTTAAGAATTTTAAATTAATTGCGACAATGCCGCAATACAAATATTTAAATGACGGAAGTCATCCACAGCGAACTATCTATTTTGAAGAAAATATTGATCAGGTTAAAGATTTTTATGTGGAGTATGAATATGATAATGAGATGAAATATGTAGAACTTAAACCCGAAGATGTTTTAGAAAGTCAACCTAATTTTTATTTACATGAACAAGCACCGCATATTGTTTTTACCCCTTATTTAAAGTCTTTGGCAAAAGAAATAGTTAAAGACGAGACAAATAATTTAATTAAAGCTAAATTAATATATGAGTATATTACAACTCACATAACCTATTCATTTGTTCGGAATTATTACACAATTCCCAATATTCCTGAGTATGCTGCTTTAGGTGGAAAAGGTGATTGTGGTGTTCAAGCACTATTATTTATTACTTTATGTCGTTGCGTGGGGATTCCTGCCCGTTGGCAAGCAGGTTTATATGTAACTCCACAGGATATCGGTAATCATGATTGGGCAAGATTTTATATTGCTCCATATGGCTGGTTATATGCTGATTGTTCTTTTGGAGGTTCTGCTTATCGTAATGGTGATCAGGAACGATGGCAGTATTATTTTGGACACCTTGATCCGTTTAGAATGCCTGCAAATAGTGAATATCAATACGATCTTTATCCACCGAAACAATTTATTCGTCAAGATCCATATGATAATCAAACTGGTGAGGCTGAGTTTGAAGATCGTGGGCTGTATTTAGATGAATACGATTTACATTTAGAAGTACTAGAGATCAAGAAAGTTTAATTATAAAAGTTAAAAATTATAGTTATCAAACTTTTCTAGAATATCCCCAAGATGTTGAGGGAATGATCGATTTATATGGTGTGACTAACTTTTTAACTTTCAATCAAGGTTTTAGTAAATATAATGAAAAAGAAATGACAAATATTTATGATTTGTTGGGGTGCTGGTGCGAGGATGATGAAGTTCTCTATCGTGAAGCATCACCGGTATCTTATCTTGAAGCGAAAATGAATTTGCTACCAATTCTTATTCTGCATGGTTCTAAGGATCATGTTGTTCCTTTTGAACAATCAGTAGAATTATATCAAAAATAAAAAGAGTATGGTTATAATGCAACTTTATGCAAAGTTGCTAAAGCTGATCATGAGCGTTCAATTTTTTATGTTAGAGCGGTCTTTGATGTTATCATAATTTTTTAAATCAATATAAATAAAATAGCGCATAAGGCGCTATTTTATTTTTGACTTTGTTCTTGTTTTTCTAATAGCTCTAACCAGCGTTCATTTTTAATCTCAAGTTGTTCATTTAAATAGTCACGCTGATTTGATAATTCTGACAATTTATTATAATTACTTTGATACTCATTCATTTGTTCATTAATAATTTTGATTTGTTGTTCAAACTCAAGAATAACCTTTTCCATATTTTCAAGTTCTTGTTTTTCTTTAAAACTTAAGCGAATAGCACTTTGAAGTTTTTTCTGTTCTTTATATTTTAAAGCTCCGTCGCTTTTATTCTTATTTTGTTGTTCAGAAATATCGATATAACTGCTATAGCCACCATTACAATAAGTGATTTGTTGATTCTTAAAAACGAATAAGCCATCACAAATACGATCAAGAAAATAACGATCATGAGATACGGTAATGACTATGCCATTAAAACTATCAAGATAATCTTCAAGAATAGCTAAAGTGGAAATATCTAAATCGTTAGTTGGCTCATCAAACAATAGTACATTGGGAGCTTGCATCAAAATATTCAACAAATATAGACGACGTTTTTCTCCACCTGATAAACGAGCAATATAAGTATGTTGTAAACTTGAATCAAAAAGGAAACGTTCACACATTTGTTTAGCAGTAAAGCTGCCTTCAAGGGTTTTTAAATCATTACTTGTTTGTTTGATATAGTCAATCACGCGCATATTTTCATCAAGACCATCATTCATCTGTTTAAAATATCCGATTTTAATTGTATCTCCATGAGTAACTGATCCACTGCTTGGTTCTAACTCTTTAGCGATAATCTTTAGAAGGGTGCTTTTACCACAACCATTTATTCCGAGGATTCCAATTCGATCTGTTCGTTTAAATAAGTAAGAAAAGTTGTTAAACAAGGTATGATCATCGTAGCACATACTCAAATCTTTCAACTCAATTGTCTTTTTACCAAGTCTAGAAGCAGTATTGATTAATTCTACTTGATTAATAGTTTGAATATCAGAAATATTGTTGAGCTGTTCAAATCGTTGAAGTCTCTCTTTGCTTTTAGTAGTTCTAGCCTGAACTCCAGCTCTAACCCACTCTAATTCTTTTTTTAAGAATAATTTTCTTTTTCTTTGGGAAGCTAGATCAGCTTCTTCGCGTTGTGCTTTTAAATCAAGGAATTTTGAATAGTTAGCAGTGTATTCATAAATTTTGCTACGATCAATTTCCATGATCTTATTGGTAACTCGTTCAAGAAAATAACGATCATGGGTAACCATTAGAATGGCTTTGTTGAACTTAATTAAATATTTTTCTAAATATTCAATCATTTCGTTATCTAGATGATTAGTTGGTTCATCGAGAATTAAGAGATCACATGGTTTTAGCAAGGTGATTGCAAGCGCAATACGCTTTTGCTGACCACCTGATAATTCTTTAATTAACTGTTCATAATTAGTAATTCCAAACTTATTTAAAATTGCTTTGATTTCATATTCATTAACTTCGCTGGCATCAATTAATTTATAAACTTGTTTAATAACGCTGTTATTAGGATCAAAATCAGGGTTTTGTGGTAAGTATGAGATTGTCATATCTTTTTTTCTAATAATATCTCCCTGATAATTTTCATTTCCAGCAATGACTTTCAACAAGGTACTTTTCCCCGTACCATTAACTCCAATCAAAGCAACTTTATCGGTTTCTTCAATTGAAAAAGTAACATTATCAACAATATTTTTAATACCATTCGTTTTTGATAAATTATTTGCACTTATTAACATATACGTCTCCTTAAACCTTCTTCTATTCTATCATGGAATAGAAATTTGTAAACGAAATATTATCATCTCAATTACCAAAAAACCTTATTCTTGGTATAATGTTTATGGGTGATTTAAATGAAACGTTATACAATAGGGAAAATGGCAAAATTAAATAACGTAACTGAACAAACCCTAAGATTATATGACAAAATGGGTTTATTTAAACCAGCTTATGTAGATGAACATAACGGATATCGACTCTATGATATTGGTCAGTCTGCACGACTTGACATAATTCAGTATTTAAAGAATTTGGGAATGACTTTAAAAGAAATCAAAGAAATTTTTGATTCAAAAAATTTAGAATTATTACAGGAAAAACTAGAAGAAAGTAAGCTACAGATTAACAATCAAATTATTCAATTAAATGAGCAAAAAGCAGCAATTCAAAAAACAATTGATTCATTTGAACTTTTTAAAGCTGCCCCAAAAGTTGGAATGATCACATTAGAATTTATAAATAAAAGAACGATGCTCTATGTTGATGAAAAAGTAAATTTTTATGATTATGATCTAGATGTTTATGAAGAATTATTAAGGGAATTTAAAGATGATCTCATTAAACAAGCTTTACCTCCAACAATCTTTTTTAATCCAGGAACTATTTTGCGTAAGGAATATGTTTTGAAAAGAAAATTTTGTGCAACTGAAATTTTTGTTTTTATTGATGATAAAAAAGAAATTCCGTTAAAAAAAGAAACAATTCCAGCTAATATGTATCTATGTATTTATTGTGATGATTTTACTAAAGAAAAGGAATATGCACATCGTCTTTTTGATGAAATTGAATCTAAAAATTATACAATAGTCGGGGATTATCTATGCGAAAGTTTGAATGATATTTTGATATTTAACGATAAACAAAGAAATATGTATTTAAGGTTACAAGTTCCAATAAAAATTTGATAATTATTTCACAAATTCTTGACCTTATGGTAACAATAAAGTTTATACTTAGAGTATATGGAGGTAATCAAGATGAATAAAGAAAAAATTAGAGTTGTACAGTATGGATGCGGAAAAATGGCAAAATATATAATCCGTTATCTATATGAAAAAGGTGCTGATATTGTTGGTGCTATCGATGTAAATCCTGATGTTGTAGGCAAGGATATTGGTGAATTTGCAGAATTAGGATTTAATCTAGGGGTAACGATCAGTGATGATGCAGATGCTGTGTTAGATGAATGTGATCCAGATATTGCAGTAGTCACATTATTTAGTTTTATGGAAGATTGCTATCCTCATTTTGAAAAATGTGTTCGCCGTGGAATAAATGTTGTAACAACATGTGAAGAGGCAATTTATCCATGGACTACTTCATCAAAACTTACTAATAAATTAGATGAATTAGCTAAAGAAACAGGGTGCACAATCGTTGGTTCAGGAATGCAGGATATATACTGGATCAATATGATTGGAACAGTTGCTGCTGGATGTCAACGTATTGATAAAATTGAGGGTGCAGTTTCTTATAATGTTGAAGATTATGGTTTAGCACTTGCTAAAGCTCATGGAGCTGGATTTAGTCCTGAACAATTTGAAAAAGAACTTGCTCATCCTGAGACATTAGAACCAGCTTATGTATGGAATTCAAATGAAGCGTTGTGCAATAAAATGGGATGGACAATCAAATCGCAAACACAAAAATGTGTACCATATTTTTATGATACTGATTTATATTCAGAAACATTGGGTGAAACAATTCCGAAAGGAAATTGTATCGGAATGTCTGCGGTAGTTACAACAGAAACTTTCCAAGGACCAATCATTGAAACTCAATGTATTGGTAAAGTCTATGGACCTGATGATGGTGATATGTGCGACTGGAAAATTAAAGGTGAACCTGATGTAAGTTTCTATGTTCAAAAACCTGCGACAGTTGAACATACATGTGCAACCGTAGTTAATCGTATCCCATCTATTTTATTAGCGCCACCAGGATATATGACAGTTGAAAAATTAGATGAATTAGAATATCTATCATATCCAATGCATTTGTATTGTGATGAATAAGAATCCTTTGGGATTCTTTTTTTAGTTAACTATATTGATTATCAACATAGTTAGTGTATAATAAAAGTAAGAAGAGTATCGATAATCGATATAAGGGTGGTAAAAATGGCAAGAAAAGAGTTTGAAACACTCACGCCTCAAATGTTCTATATTTTAGTAGTATTGAATGTTCCTCGACACGGCTATGAAATTATGAATGAAATTATGCGAATTACAAATGATGAGATAAGGGTAGGAGCAGGAACTTTATATACTCTCTTATCGCGGTTTCAAAATGATGGTTATATTGAATTAGTAAGTGAGATTGATCGAAAAAAAATTTACCAGATTACAAAAATAGGTAAATATAAACTGCAAGAGGAAAAGCGGAAACTGGAAATGCAGATAAAAGCTTTGAATGAGGTAAATCAAGATAAAAATTAAAATAAAAAGATATGATATGCTGTTTATAGATGAGGAGGAATATCTAAGTCAATTAAATTTATTAGGCAAGAAATGGCTGGATTTTAAGAACTATTAAATTTTATTTTTGTAAGGGAAAAATCTCAGAATTTAAAATATCAAGTTGATTATCACCTGCATAGTGATGAATATAAAGATTTGATAACTGGTATATGTTTATAGATATTTATAAATGTATCAAAATTTTTATACCGAAGATTTAGCGGTAGTTGATTTGCGTATTGATATTGGCAATTGTTAATTTATTTAATGGCTTTTTTTAATAAAAATTACATGGGGAAATTTTATTTTAAATTATGGAAAGTGGGAGAACATAGTGAAGGTTAAATATAGATTGCTCAATGATTTGTTACTTTATGAAGATGAATGTATTACCTATTTAGAAAAAATGGCACAAGATGGCTGGTATTTAGTGAAAGTGGGAACAACTTTTTTTAAATTTGAACGGCGGTCGCCCAGAAAAGTTAAATATCAAATGGATTATAATCTTTTAACACCTGATTATCTTGAAATGATCACTTTAGAAGGCTATCGCTTTGTTGACAATTATAGAGAAATTTCATTCTTTTATAATGAAGATATTAATGCAGCGAATCTACATACAGATGAAGCAGCAAGGCTAATGGCATTAGGCAACATATATAAATATTTCCATGTTTTTTTAATAATTGGATGTGCATTAATATTATTGATTATAAACTCAAGTATATGGAAAATGAATTTATTGGTAATTCGATATACTCTTGGCAGTTTCTTTCTTAATACAAAGCTGTTTTTCGGTCATTATTTATATATCTTTATAGCTTTAATGTTTGTTATCGATGGTATTGCACTATTCTTGATGAAGCTAAGTATCAATCGCCAACAAGAAAATAAAAAATCGTTAAAAAAATGGATAAAACTATGTTTTATAATTGAAAAGTTAATTGGGCTGATTCTATTATTTATCTTAACTTTAGTGATAATTGATATTGTAGTATATAACCCGTTTGTTTTGATCGGCCTGATAATAGTAATTGGTGGTTTTGAAATATATAATTATTATATCAATAAGAAAGCTTACCATGAAATTAATAGTACACTTAGACGAGGGAAGACTGCTGTTGCAATGGTATTAGTTGTAGTATTTGTGATTGCAATGCAAAATATTGATTTTGATATTAATATTAAAACTATTCAGCCTTTACAAAAGGGAATAAACGTTGAGAGCACTTCAACGCGGTCGATTTTAGTTAGTAATTATGTTAATACTTCTTATGAAGGAGAGCAATTGATTTTTTTAGAAAGTAAATATGAATGTTTAAATAATTATATTGCAAATAAGGTATTTGAAGAAATAGTTTGTGGCGTGGAGCGAGATAGCAGGATTCCTGATGAAATAGAAATTGATGCAATTGTTGAAACGACAGGGGAATGGTCTACTAATGATGTAAAATATTTAAATTATTTACAAGCGATAAAAAAATTTAAGTATATTCAAACTGAGTATGCTGATAAATGCTATTATTTTGATAATACATTTGTAGCAATTAAAAATAAACAAATATTATTAATAGTAAAAAAAGAAGATACCAAAATCGATGAGATTCTAAAGTACTATTTATCTTAAAATGATTCATTACTTCAAACAGTTGTTGATAAAGTTATTGATTGAAAAAGTGATGATAAAATTTCCAGATAATTCTTTTTAATAAATAAAAAAGTGGCTTAATTAGCCACTTATTTGTTTACTGGCAGAGGTAGTAGGAGTCGAACCCACATCAACGGTTTTGGAGACCGGTATTCTACCATTGAACTATACCTCTATTTCCAACTGCCAATTAATAATAACATAATTGTAAAATCTTGTAAATAAAAAATTAATAAATATTATAAATAAGTTTCTTGTGATGTTAACCTATACGAATTATTTCAATATTCATAATTTAGAGTAGAAGGAGGAATTTAATGAATAAATTAGAGTTAGGTATTTCATCAATAAAATGCCAAGAATTTAGAAAGATATATCCAATTGTTAAAGCTTTTCACTCTGGAACTATCTTTGAAGAGTTAGATTTGCCATGGGGTGAGTTATGCCGATGAAAAATGATGATCTATTAATGCAAATCATGATGTTGGATTTTGCAGTGCAAGATTCTGCATTATTTATTGATACTCATCCCTGTGATAAAGAAGCGATGAATTATTTTAATGAGGCAGCAACACGTTTAAAAGCAGCAAAAAAAGAATATCAAAAACAAGGTCATGCTTTAGTAAATCGAGAAGTTGGAGCTTACCAAAACGATTACTTATCTGCACCTTGGCCATGGGTAGGTGATCATAAATGTGGTTGTACGAAAAACGTTTGCAATACCCTATAAACATTACTAAACCGAATGCAAAAGCAGCGGCAGTTATTATTGACCAATTAGGCGGACCTGATGGAGAGCTTGGAGCGGCACTTAGATATTTATCTCAACGCTATACAATGCCATATCCAGAAATTCAAGCGTTATTGACAGATATTGGTACTGAAGAATTAGCCCATAAATGATGTAGGTTATAATGTGACTTATTACACCTTTAAATATATTTCTAACTTAAATTGCTTTATCGCATCAGGATCCCAACGTCCTCCTTTTTCTTTTTTATAGATACATTTATCTATAATGGATTTTAATATTTTGTTTTTTTCTTCTGTAGAGCTTTTCCAATATAAATCAATTGCATTTTGTAATTGTGGGATAGCTTTTTTATATTGTTCTATTTTCATTGCTTCCGTTTCTTTTGCTAGGATGTCTTTTCTTTTGTTTACAGTGTTAATTTTATTTTCGAGGGTATTTTTACGTTCTTTGAATAATTCAACTGTATACGCTCCTAACTCGAGCATTTCGCACGCTTTTATAATTTGCTTATTTAATTTTTCAAGCTCTTTATCACATTCTTCAAGTTGTAGTTTTTTATTATCATCGTAAGTTTTATTAACAGAAACAGAATAATTATTAACGTAGTTAGTATAGTTTTTTAGTGTATCTTTAAGAGTATCTATTATACGTTGTTCGACTACATGAATATCACTTGCAACGTTTTTGCATCGTGATGTGGTACATAGGATAGTTTCAACTCTACCATTTTTATAAGGTCGCCTTGCCATTTTATGATTACAAAATCCACATACGATTAAACCAGCTAATGGATTTTGTAAGGTTTTATCTTTTTTTACTGGATGACTTCGTTTTTTCATTAAAAATTTAATTCTATCATATTCATCTTGCGTCATTATGGCAGGATGTTTACCGGGATAGAGTTCATAGTTAGGATTTCTTGGACGTGTTTTTACAATTTTACCGTCTTTAAAAACTTTTACTTCTTTTCTAGAATTCCATTTTATTAATCCTAAATTAGTTTCATTTAGCAGTATCGCTTCGACTGCACTTTTAGTCCAATATTCACCTTTTCTTGGTTTATATCCTAATTCATTTAAATGATTAGATATATTTGTAGACCCTTCATCTTCAAGCGCCTTTTTTTTCATAATGTTGAAAACTATGTTTTCCTCTTCGTATATTTCGAGTGAATATCCTTTTTCTAGTTTAATACGACTATAAGAATAGGGAGCGATGCTACCAACATAGTAACCCTCTTGTGCTGCAATATGGCGCCCACGCTGCATACGACGGGTAATCATCTTGTATTCGCGTCTACCCATAAATAAATCAAATTCAAAATACTCCTGGTCATATTCGTTTTGTGGGTCAATCGTCTTCATGGGAGTAATTATCTTTGTATTATTTATACTAAATGCTCTTATAATAGTTCCCTGATCTACAGTATCACCACGAGCAAGACGCTGACTATCAACTACAAGAACACCCTCTAAGACACCCTCCATTACATACTCAAGTAATTTCTTCATTTCAGGTCTGTTCTGAATATTCTCACCGGATACGACCTCTTTAAATTGCATTATTTCTTTTCTGTTTATGTTTAGGGAATCGGCTAAATCAAATAATATCTTTTCGTGTTTGGCCAGTGTATCATTTATATCTTCGTTTGGATCATCGCTACGAGATTTTCTTAAATACATCCCATACATTTTTTTCACCAACTTTCTCTTTCTATAAATTGTATGTTTAATTTAATTTAAAATAATTATCTTTGTTAAAATTTGATGTTATTCTTACAATATCAACCATATCTTCCGGTGTAATTTCCCCGTCGCTTAATGTTACACCGTTTTCATAAAAATCTATGTAATCATCCAATAATTCGGGATAATTATCTTGAAAGTAGTCTAAATTTTTTTCATGATTTGTATCAATTCTTTTTTTCAATTTAATTCCTCCTAACATAAAAGTCCACTGAGTGGACCTTTGTGTTTTTATTTTATCCTGACTATTGACCGGTTGCTACACTTAGATATGCATCCGAAATTTGCTTAGATTGTTCAGTATAAACATCTTGAAGTTTTTTAGCCCAATCTGTATAAGTAGTATCATCATCACCGTTTTTTAATTTTAATTCAGCCATCTTTTCTATACCTTCGTTACAAATTTCAGCAAGTTTTTCAATTTTAGAATTTGATAATTCGGCTAATGCATTAATATCACTTTTTTTAGCTTCAGCTTCAGTTTTAAATTCCTCTACAATTCCGGGTGTAGCATCTTTAATTTTTTTAGTGTAGTCATTAAGGATACTTTCATAAGTGACTTTTTCTTCAGCTTTATCGCTTGAATCAGATCCACTTCCTCCGCATCCTGTTAGTCCAAAGCAAAGTCCAAGGACTAAAAATAAACTTAAAATTTTCTTCATACTTAGTTCTCCCTTCAAATTATTTATTATAAACACTATGAAGTGTGTTTATCGTATTTGGCATGTCAATTAAATTGTATTTTCCAATAACAAGAATTAGTGGTATCGTGATTGAACTAATGGCTATTTCCAATGCCTTTTTTCCAGTGTAACCTCCTAAATGTAAGATGATAAGTATAATGATAGCTATTAGAAGAGCTGGTCCAATTATATCTAGTAATTTTATAATAAAATTTTTAATACTTACCATCTATATTTCCTCACATAATGAATACCATATTTTGAGTGGTATCCCTTTTTCTTTTGCTAAAAATTCTAAATTATCATAATCTTTTAAATTAATATCATAGGTTAGTAGTCTGATTGCAAATTCGTTAGCTTCTTTTTCTAATCTTGTTTTATAGATACGTTTTAAAAAGTTAAAATTAATGTTCTTATCGTAATGTAGAATATAGTGTCCGAGTTCGTGAGCAATTAAAAAATTTTCATAGCGCTCATCTAAATTTGGTCGAACAAAAATATAACCATTACCATCAATAATCATTAATCGTGATTCTAGTGTTTTTGCTTTAAATTCTGTATATGCAATCTCTATATCTAGGTAATCGCATATTTCTTTAACATTGGTCGTATTATAGTTATTTACAATATTATTTAGTTTTGTCTTTAATTCCATAGCACATTTCTCCCATTTAATAATTATTTATTTTTTGTGCTTTCTTGAAACAATTTTTAACATATCTGCCACATCTTCCGCCATTTCCATTATTTCATCATCAGACATAGTATCAAGATCATATCCACCATAATCCGCAATCATTTCTTGTTTAAGAATAAAACTCAATGCTTCTTGTGGTGTTGAAAATGAGTTATACTCATTGTTTAAATTGCTATTTTTTACATATCCGGCCATTTCCAAAAGATATTCTAATGAAACATGTAATGATTTACTGATGTCATTTAACATTTCAATTGTTGGCGATACAGGTTTACCAGTACGTGAATCAACACCGTTTTCTAATTTATTAAGATATGAATGACTAATACCTAGGTACTTTGAAAATTCTCTTAGGCTCATATTTCTTTTATTGCGCTCATTTTGTAAATATTGACCAAGATTGTTTACCATAGAAAACACCTCCTAGCTTTAGTGTAAACTAGAAAGTACACAAAGACAAACAAAAAATATAGTAATTTTGTATTTCATGATTGACATATATTGTATTCCATAGTATACTTTGTTTGTGGACTCAATAGTGTACACAAGAATGGAGGTGCGATATGAACAAAATTAAACAATTTAGAAAGAAAATGGGTATGACACAAAAAGAATTATCTGAAAAATCTGGTATAAGTAGACCATATATTTCTAAATTAGAAAATAACGAGTGTATTATTATAAAAAGTTCAACAATGGTTGCAATTGCAAATGCATTACAAAAACCAGTAAGTGTTATTTTTTTTAAATGAAATGTACACCATAAAATACGGTTGAAAGTTTTTTCAAAAGCACAACTAAATTATAACTCTAAATAAAAACAAGTGTCTTTAAAAGACGCATATTAGAAGTTATAAAAACGGAGTTAAACAAAAATATCGTGGGGCAGGTATGAGGGAATTATCTAATTATTAGATTGATACAAATACCATTATTAAAAACTCCAAAACCACAGTGAATAAATCGATTAAATATGTTTCCAATTTAACACACACGAATAATGGATAGTTTCCTCATACTTGCCTCATGGTAAGAAAAATTAAGAAAGGAGTGATCGTATGGATGAACTTTTAAAAATTAATTATGATGCCGACCGAATAACATTGTCCGCTAGGGATTTGCATGAGTTTTTAGAAGTAGGAAGCAAATATAACGATTGGTTTAAAAGAATGTGTGAGTATGGTTTTAATGAAAATTTAGACTATAGAGCTATTACTCAAAAAAGAGTAACAGCTCAAGGAAATGAAACAAAGTTTACTGATCATGAAATCACACTAGATATGGCAAAAGAAATTGCAATGCTCCAACGTAATGAAAGGGGCAAGGAAGCTCGCCAATATTTTATTGAAGTTGAGAAACAATGGAACAGTCCAGAAAAAATAATTGCTAGAGGTTTGATAGAAAGTCAAAAAATGATTGAAAATCTTAATCAGCAAGTTATTGAAATGAAGCCTAAAGCAGAGTTCTTTGATGCAGTAGCCAGTAGTAAAACTGCTATTCAGATGGCGGATGTCGCTAAAGTGCTGGATTATCCAGGATATGGAAGAAATCGTCTGTTTGAGTTTTTAAGAAATAAAAAGGTGCTGATGCATAATAATCAACCATATCAGAAATATATTGATTGTGGATATTTTAGAGTTGTTGAACAGAAGTATACGAAGCCAAATAGTGAAACGGCTATAAATATTAAAACTTTGGTTTATCAAAAAGGAGTTAATTACATAAAAAAGTTATTGGATAAAGAACATGAACTTACATAAGTGCATATGTTTAATCAAGGAGGTTAGGAAAAGTGATAAAGATGCAGATTGATGAAAATACAATTGTTTATCGCCCTGATGTGCCGGATAGAAATGCACTTATTGAATTGTATGACATTTTAAACCAAGTAAATATGAGAGAAAAAAGAAACGACCTGTTCTACACAGAAGAACAAGTCGCTGAGTTAAAGAAAGATACTCGCAATACCTTTCTTTAAAAATTGGTCGAGAGACCAATACATAACACCTTCATTATAGAGGGTTTTAGGAGGAAAGTCAAAATGATTAATAAGGAAAGTACAAAAGCCGGCGTAATAGTGATGGCAATGATATTAGCTATGTTTGCTTTAGCTGGAATTCTTGCAAAGGGATGTGAACGCATAGATGCAACATGGGAAGAACAGTACCCCACGGAAGTGCGTGAAGTTGCTGCTAGAGGTGTTAGAGAGATACCCGCTTGAACTTCATTGGGAATATTCAAAATTACAAATTATTGTATGTGTAAGGAATGTAATGGTCCATGGGTGGGTTATCCAACAAAACTAGGAACTGAATATGTAGAAGGACGAACGATTGGTGTAGATACTTCAATAATTCCTTTAGGAAGTGAAGTTTTAATTGATGGTCATATATACATTGCTGAGGATACTGGTTCATTTACTGGAAAAATTATTGATGTTTATGTCACTGATCATTCGAAATTCGATAGAAAATATTTAGAAGTTTTTATAAGGAATAAGGAGGATTAGAAATGAGTAAAGAGGTATTGGAAAATCAAATTTGGGAACTTGAAAGACAGTTAAATATTCTTCAATGTAAGGATCGTTTCAATGATGAAGATTATGATTTACAAAGAAATCTTAATCGCCAAATTGCTGTTAAAAAGAAAGAACTGGAGGCATTGGAATGACAGATATAAAACAAGCAAATTTACTTGAATATTTAAGACACATTAGAAAAGGTGCATTAACAAAAGAGGCTAAAGAAACGCTAGTTAAAACAGTTAAAGAAACTTACACAGTAGAAGAAATTGAACGAGCAAACGCGATATTAGATGTTAGCGAATAAAGACTTTGATTATATAAGTTTCTTTAACAACTGCGATATAGATTTTGTAAAAAGTGATGAGCATTGGCATGAGTTAAGAAGTAAAGGCATTGGCGGTAGTGATGCCGGCATAGTGATGAATGTTAGTAATTATAAAAGACCATATGAGCTTTGGGAAGAAAAAACCGGACAAGTTAAAGCACCTTTTATTACAAACAAAGCAATTGAAAAAGGAAATGCTTTAGAACCGGTAATGTTTGAATTATTTAAAGTTTTGTACGGTGGCAAGTATAAGGTTATAGATACTAAAGGTATTAGCTTATCCAGCAAGCAGTTTCCATTTATGAGAGCTAATTTAGATGGTGCTTTAATTGATAAAGCAACTAATAAAAAAGGTATCTTAGAAATAAAATCTACAACAATTCAAAATAATGGAATGTTTGAAGACTGGACCAAGGACAAGATGCCAGTTACATATTACTTTCAGTGTTTGCATTATTTATATACGACAAATTTTGATTTTGTAGTTTTATACGCAATTTTAGATATTCCCTGGGCTAATGACAATGATGGTAAGCAGGAAACAAGAATATTTATCATGCACCGTGAAGATTTAGAAAGAAGTACTGATTTATTAGTGAAAACTGAATTGTGGTTCTGGAGAAAAGTTACACATTTAGATCCGCCACCATTCAGTGAAAATAGAAATAAAGAACTAAAATAAGGAGGAATGTTAAATGAATGATTTACAAAACAAGCTGTTAGGCGGTTATGCAGCGGTAAGGATTGCCGGCAAAGAAGAATTCGAAAAAGTTATTGAATGGTTAGCTATTAAAAACTGTTTTCTAGCTAATAAAGAACCTGTAAGCAAAATGAATTATCCAGGGGATGCAATATTTGTATTGTATCGTGCAGATGATGGTTTTATATGGTGGGCGCCAGTGGCAGATATTGATACAAATACGTACCAATTAGTTGATGTTAAACAATTAGGGCTGAATCTGATTGATGATCAAAAAATTATTGAAGCAAATGCAACGGTCACAGGTGAAGTTGTTGAATTGAATGAAAAAGACTTAACACTTGTTACCAACACGAAACCAGAGGGAGCAACAATTGATTCTAATGTTGATAGTTTGGTTGCCTTAATTCCAGTTATTAAAGCAAAAGCTAATGTTGTAGTTACAGAAGATAATTATAAAAGTTTCGTTGCTAAAGGTACGGGAGTTGTTCCCGAATTAAGAAAATGGGCAAAAGCCATTGACGATGAAAGAAAACGTTCCAAAAAAGTATATATGGATTCGTTTAATACATACGAGAACAAAGTAAAAAGTGTTGTAGAGGCACTTAATACTACAGCTCAAAAAATTGCAAATGATGTTGATGTTTATATCCAAGAGAAAAAAGATAAGCTTCGCAAGGAAAGAGAAGGAATTATCGAGCAGCTTAAAGAAGTACTCATAAAAAAAGAAATGATTTCAAGAGAGTATGCTAATAAGTTTGTATTTGATGAAAAATGGCTAAATGCATCATGCTCAAATAAAAAATTTCAGAGCGAGGCTGAAACCCAGTTTAATGACCTAATGAAGCAGGAAAATCTATACAAAAAAGATATGGAGCTTATTGAAAGTACCATCATTAATACATGCACTATGGTTGGGGTAGATGAAAAGTTAATAAGTCGTGAAAAATATAAGCTTCAGTATCAAGTGGGTAATAATCTTGGCGATATTACAAAGAATATTACAGATGAAATAAACGCTTTAAAAACACAAAAAGAAGCACTTAAAGCTGAAGCGGAGAAGGAATTACAACATCAAAAAGTACAGCTTGAAACACAACATAAAAAGGAACTTGAAAAAGTACAACAAGAAGCGGTTCAACAACCATCAATTGAACCTAATAAAGATGAACAGATATTTAAACGTGGTGATGAAATTATTGCTAAAACAACTGGAAAATATGTTGTTACAGAAATTAAAGAAACACCTGAAAAATTTAATGGTAAAACATGGACTAAAACATTTGAATTTACAGGAGATTTAGCATCATTGCAAATGTTGAATAGATACATGGAATTTCTAAAACAAAGTAAAGAATTTGATTTTAATGAAGTAAAAATGATTGAAAAAGAGCTAGCTGAACCAGAAACTGGGGCGGTAAGTAAATACAATGTAAAGGAGATTAATTAAAATGGCAGTACAAGATAGAGTAGCAAAGATGAGTAGTGATCGTTCAACATTTAGTAATTTTATGACAAGTGCAGCGGTTACCAAAAAAGTGAATAGTATGATTGGAGGAAAAGATGGCCAAAGATTTATATCGTCTATTGTTAGTGCGGTAGCAGCAACACCACAATTACAAAAATGTAACTTTGATACTTTGTTATCTGGTGCGTTATTAGGTGAAAGTTTAAAATTATCACCCAGTCCACAACTTGGTCAGTATTATTTAGTGCCTTTTGGAAGTAATGCGCAATTCATTCTTGGATACAAAGGGATGATCCAATTAGCGATTAGAAGCGGAATGTATAAAAAGCTAAATGTGTTATCGATTAAAGAAGGAGAATTGATTAGGTACGATCCTTTAAATGAAGAAATCGAGGTTAACCTTATTGATGATGAAGTCCAAAGAGAAAATGCTGAAACAATTGGTTATTATGCAATGTTCGAATATACAAACGGGTTTAGAAAATCGTTGTACTGGTCAAAAGAAAAAATGAAAAATCATGGTAAAACATATTCAAAAAGTTTTGATAAATCAAGCAGTTTTTGGCAAAAAGATTTTGATGTAATGGCATATAAAACAATGCTTAGACAGTTAATTTCTAAGTGGGGGATTATGAGTATTGATATGCAGATTGCCTATGAGAGTGATATGGCAGTAATTAAAGAAGATGGTTCAAAAGAATACATCGACAACCCTAACAATGCAGTAGTTGAGGTATCTCCGGCATTTAATAATCAAATTCCAGAGACAACAAGCACTCCAACGGTTGAAAATATCGTAAATCAAGCTCAACCTGAACCAGTGCTAGAAGACATTGATCCAATGCAGATGTAATTACTAGGGGGCAATAGCTCCCTTAGTAAGTTAGAAAGGAGTACAAATGGCCGATAAAAGATATTATTGGATAAAACTAAAAACTGACTTTTTCAGCCTTGATGAAATAGACTTCTTGTTATCTCAAAAAAACGGCTGTGAGTACGTTGTTTTATATCAAATGTTATGTCTAAATACCGCTAATAATCGTGGAAAACTTATGACTATGGTTGGTGAAATGATAGTACCGTTTAACATTGAAAAAATAGTTCGTGATACTAAATACTTTGATTTTGACACAGTAGCGGTCGCGCTTGAATTATTTAAAAAACTAGGTCTTGTATATGAGTCTAAAAACGATATTTTAGAGATTGCAAATTATGAAGAAATGGTAGGAAGCGAAGCAGCTAATGCGAATGCTCAACGTCAAAAAAGATACCGTGAAAGGAAAAAAAAGTTAGCTGATAACGTTACTGAAGACGTTACTAATAGTAACGCTAATAACGTTACCGAAAAATTACTAGAAATAACTAAGAGTCAAGAGTCTAGAGTCAAGAGTCTAGATATAAGAGATAAGAGTTTAGATATAGATAAAACAGATTTAAAAAAAGATAAAACGATAAAACGATATAACGATAAAACCGCTTGCGCGAATTTTATTACAAAACGTTTATTTGATGATTCTTTGATTAAAGAAGATGAGTTTGATGAATTTGACAAGATGATATGTGACTATATTAATGATTATGATGCAGTTGATGTATTAGTGAAATCAAAATACATACTTCATAAAATAATAGATAAAAACATAAATAATCGTCGTGCTTATTTTTACAAAGCAATGTCTACAAATCTTAAAGAAAATTACAATATCGAAAAACAAGCTGATGAATTAGATGTTGATCTTGATGAATTAAACGAAACATTAAAACAATTTGAATAGAGGAGATAATAAAAATGTTAAAGCAGTTAGAAGAATTATTAAAATTGCAGAAAGAACTTGATGAAGCAATTTTAAAAGAACAAGGAATTGTGTGGGATGAAAAAATCGAAGAACAAACAAAAGTAGCTTTGTTTGTTGAATTAGGTGAATTAATGAATGAAATGCCTACTAAATTCAAGCATTGGAAGAAAACAGTGGTTGATAACCGGGAAAAAGCACTTATTGAATATGCTGATGCGTTACATTTTGCATTAAGTTTAACAAATCATTCGCGTAGCAAAGGCAAATATGATGATTGTTATGAAAGTTATAGCGATTTAATACATTTAAATTACTCGTGGATATTAAATTGCATTATATGGGAGTGTGATGAAAATTCAAGAACCAATCAGATTCTTGGGCATCTATTCATACTTGGCAATAAACTAGGGTTTACGTGGGATGAAATTTATAATGCATACAAAAGAAAATATGTAATTAATTGCATGAGGTTGTCAGATGGATATTAAAAAGCAAAGCAAAAGGAGTAGTAAAAATGATTAATAGAGTAGTCCTAGTTGGACGAATGACTAGAGATCCTGAACTTAGAAGAACTCAACAAGGCGATGCGGTTACCTCGTTTACTTTAGCGGTAAATCGTAATTTTACAAGCGGAGACGGTCAACGACAAGCAGATTTTATTAATTGTGTTGTATGGCGCAAACCTGCTGAAAATGTTGAAAGATACTGTTCTAAAGGAAGCTTAGTCGGTATTGAAGGAAAAATTCAAACCCGAACATACGATGATAAAGACGGTAAAACAGTATTTGTTGTTGAGGTTAGATGCGATAGCGTGCAGTTCCTTGATACTAGAAATCAAAATGAGGCACCTATGGATACTCAAAAAGTTCAGCAGATGGCCAACGATAATTATTTTCATAATGGATCGTCAGGTCCGAGTGATTTTATGGAAGATGTGAATACATACGACATCATGGAAGATGATATACAGTTTTAAAAATAAGTAAAATTTTGATTTTAAGGAGTTTTTAACTATAAGAGTAATAAGTTCACCTATTATGACTAAAAGCTCCTTATATCAAAGAAAACCTATTAAAAAAAGAATTTTATTATGAAAGGGAAATTAAAAATGTTAATTAAAAAGTCTTATGAACCGTTTTTATATAAATTTTTAGCAATTGCCAAAGATATTTTCAAGAAAACTGGTTCTAAAAATATTGTAATTTTCGGTGATGGTGAAAAGCTGAAATTTATTGCTAATAACTATGCAGGAATATTTGACTATCATACAGAAAAATTTGATCGCGAAATGTACGATTTTAAAGATGCAGCATATGAGATATCATTGCTGCCTAATGATGACATTAAACTTGAAAAACTAGAATTTTATCCATGCAGTGATGAATATTTAAGCAGTGTTAAGGAGTTTTTTGTCAATACCGATTATTTTGCAACTCATGTATTCGAATTGGATTCAAGTGATGAATGTAAAATTGCTAAAATTGTAACTCTATCTGAGGCTTGGTTGTGTGATGATGATTTGAAGTTTATCAATAAATTAAAAAATTTTGATGTCTATGTTTGTTCGGACAAGGATAGTTTTAATGACCGCGTTGGAAATGAGTGGAATGCTGAATACATATTATGCAATGAAGCAGTTGAATTTGATAATGGTTATACCACTGCATCGATTACTTTGATTTTTAATACTAGATATAATCCTCGTAAAAGTGAGGCAGTTCAGCAAAAAATTAACTTTGAAAAGGATGATGATTTAGCATCTGAAATAATAAATAAAATTGAAGAGTTACCCGAAAAAGTAACAGTAGAAGTTGTTGGAAATGATACTTGTGTTGAAGAAAAAGAACTTGATAATTTAATGTCTGAAGCTGAAAAACTCGAGGAGGAGTTCGAAGATGACTTCGACCCAATGCTCGCTTAATGTATTAAGTGATGATCTAAAAAAATTAAGGTTTGTTGTTCCAGGTGAAGCAGTTGGCAAGGGTAGACCTAAGTTTACTATGCAAGGTGGTTTTGCAAAAGCCTATACACCAAAGAAAACATCAGACTATGAAAAATTTATAAAACACTGCTATAGAAGTAAATATAGGAATTACATAAGTGATAAAGCTGTAAAGGTTATGACGTTTATTTATGTTAAGCCAGCCAAAAGTTTAAGTAAGAAAAAAAGAGCTAAATTATTAAATAATGAATTTCTTCCAACAAAGAAACCTGACGTTGATAATATACAAAAATGTATATTAGATGCACTTAACAAGGTTGCTTTTAAGGACGATGTGCAAGTCGTAGATCAGGTGGCTATGAAACGTTTTGGTGAAGAGGATAAAGTCATTGTTGTAATTGAAGAAATAGGATTGACTATGCAGTCGATTTAAAGGAGGAAAGATTTATGGGATTGTTTGATTTATTAAAAGAAGAAACTAAGGTTGAAGAACCACAAAAAGAAGAAATTAAAGAAGCTGAGGTTGTTGAAAATGAAGCTGCAGTAAACGAACCTGAAAAGGAAGTTAAGGAAGAACCAAAAAAAGAAGTAAAGAAGAAAGCTAAAACTTCTAAAACAAAAGCAACTAAGAATGAAAAAGCAGGCTATCTTTATCCGTTTAATATTTATAGTGAAGGTTGTTTAATTGACATTGACAACTATGGTTTTGAAGAGGGTAAAACGTATAAAGAATCTGAAATTACTAAAATTATGCTGGCACACAAACACTATGAATTTTCCGGAACAATGGAGTATTCATATATTGAAGATGATAATGTCGTTGTTGCAAATGCAAAACAGCATAAAAAGGGGTAATTGATTATGAGATATATGTTTTACATTGTTGGTGTTGGAGGAACCGGGTCGTTATTGGCTCGAGATCTTCCAAAATTACTAACAGATACTAGAAATAGAATGTGCCTTATTGATGGTGATGTAGTTGAAAAGAAAAACATAGTAAGACAAGGATATCAGCAACAGGATGTTGGAGATAATAAAGCTGTTGCATTATCAAGAAAAATAAATTCTCTTTACGATACTAATTGTATTTTTATGGATCAGTACATAAATGATGAAAATTTAATTAATTTAATAAAAAGTTATAAAGCATATATACCTGTAATTCTTGGGTGTGTTGACAATGATAAGACTAGAAAAATTATTGAAAAAGTAATAAACGACAAGGATTTGAAATACTGTTATTACATTGATTCCGCAAATAGCGAATACGAGGGTAATGTTTATACGGTATCGAAAAAGCAAGGTGTGATTACTGGGAAATTAAGAAGTCAAGTATACAAATTAGATGAAGATAAGCATCCCGATGAAGTATCTTGCCAAGATCAAGCTGCTAATGGAAATATTCAATATCTTGTTACTAATGCAAAAATGGCAGTAACGGTTTTGGAACACTGCCATGCATTATTAAAATCAGGGTATAAAGAAGGTGTTCAGGTTGTCAAACGATTTGAGACAGTATTTTACTAAAAAACAATATAATTACAAAAACAGTGATTTAACACTAATTGAAGCAATAATTGGCTATCAGCTGGAATCTGATGATTGTATAGATACGTTTGAGGAATATGCAGACTCACTCGGAGAAATATTTATTGATTATGAACAAGATTTAGAACTTTTAAATTTACATGTTTTTAACGATCTGTTTAATTCCAATATATACCAATATATTTTTCAAAGCTTTATTAAGTCTGATGATTTTGTCTTAACTGAAGTTGATGGTGTACTTGGATATATGTATGACGAAGAAAATGAAGAATTTATTAATATATCTAATAATATGCCATTGCAAGTAAGAAAACACATTAACAGATTCTATAAAGAAGCACAAAACGAGTGTTATTACGTCGATGGTGAAGAACGAAAATTAGATAGTTACTGTGCTGAAACTATCGGATTTAGGTTATATCATTTAAAAATTTATAACAAATCGCTTGCAAGGCGATTAAGAAAGAATTATAAAGCGAACGGTTCATTTTATGCATTATGTAATCAACTAGGGTTTTATATGGAGAATGGACAATTCCTGCTTATGGAGTATACATATTTAGAAGCTTCAGGGTTTTATGATCAATATATTGACTCAAGCATTATAGCAAATGCAATAGAGGATCTAAATAAAGAGCTTCAAACAAATAGAGTTTTTAATCCAGGAATTTCAGCTGCCATTGATGAAATAAGTGATTATGAAAGAGATGATTTAATTACTGCAATAATAAAAATTCTAGAAACTGAAAACGAGGTGATAATATGAGCCAAATGGTAGTTAGATTTGATTCGAACAATCGTGATGCTGAACTTTGTATAAAAAAAGGGAATGAAATAGTTTTTAAAAATATATCTGTTAAAGCTCTTGTTTCAACACTTGTAAATAATGGATATACCGAAAACACAAGTGAAAGAATAACTATTTTAGACAAACAAATAATAGCTGCTAACTTCCGTTATGTAGTAATAAGACAACCGGAACATAAAAGAATCGTGACTTTATTTGATAAAAGCTACATGATTAATTTTCCGAATGCAATTTATATTGTTCATCATCATGATTCAAAAATAAAAAAAATAACGGCTTTTTCTTACAAAGAATACGAGGGTTTAGAAACCGATTTGTATGAATATCCAATGCCGAATGAATTAACTGAAAATACAATTTGTATGGGATCTGCAAAAAAAGAAATATTCAATAATGATTATGTAGCAGCATTAAATAGAGTTATTGCTACACCGTATTCACACACTAACTTTAGTGGAATAAAGGGATTTACTAACTCACAAAAATGGTTTGAGTATCTCCAAAAAAACGAGTTCCCTTACAAACTAATGCGATCATTAAATAAAAAGCTGAAAGACATAAGGGTATAGAAAATGTGGACTTTATTAAGAAAATACAAGAGATTTTATTTATGGAAAAATCGCAAATCAGGGTGCCGAGAATGTTTCTGGCCAGAGATAGATCCAAATAAAATAATCAAAGAAAAAGAAGAACAAACATACAAATATAGTCAAGCACAAAAGAATGTTAAATGTCGTAAAAAAAATAAAAGTATTGTGCTTAATAAACACACTAAACTGAGGTATTAAAATGCAAGCAAGAATATGGAACGAAACAAAAGGTACGTATGATCCTTATGAATTACCAGAAGGATCAAGTAAATATGAAAATGATATGGATGTAATTGTATCGTGTGCGTGCTGCGGTAAAAAAATAACTTACGGAGATGCGTATACATCACACAAAATTCATGATCATATCGGTTTTGGTTATGCAGTATGCGGAGACTGTTATTTTGATAAAGGAATGTAACAAATGGTTAAAATATTAATCGGATTGGTAAGTGTAACACTGGGGCTTCTAGCCCTGGCTGTTACCATTAGATTTTTTGTAGAAATTTGGAGAGGTAAATAGAAATGTTAAACATATTACTAACCATACTTACAGTAGCATTTTTATTTATTTTAGGTTGTTTTATTATATTGAATTCTCTCGAAGAAAGATATAGGGAATTGGAGGATGAAGAGAATGCTAAAGATAGAAAAGATTAAAGACGAGATTAAAAATTTTTATGACGAAAATAATACCTTACGGTGTTATTTAGCTCAGATTGCAACAAATCAGAATTACAGTGTTAACTGTTATAGAGGAGGTAATGTAAATTGCTCAAAATGCTTGAGATTATCATTATTGGAATTATTAGAAGAATATAAAGAACCAACTAAACTTACTCGATTTGAGTATGAATATTTAAAAGTTGCTAAGGAAAATGAATACAACTTTATTGCAAGAGACATTAATAACAAATTGTATGGATTTAGCAAGCGACCTAAAAAGCGTAATATAACGTGGGATAGTTGTGATGATTATGAATGTATGTTCGAGTCAATGTTTAAATTCGTTAAATGGGAAGATGAAGAACCCTATAACATCGATGAAATATTAAGCAATTGTGAGGTAGTGGAAGATGAATAGAGAAATAAAATTTAAAGCATATATAGAA